>LVAZ01000354.1 GCA_001603055.1 Victivallales bacterium Lenti_02 | reverse complement strand
GGCAAGCTCCTCCCACTCGGCCACCACCTGTTGCTCCCCCGTGCGCCAGTGGTTGCGGGTGACGCGGTCGGTGGGGCTGGCCGGGGAGTAGAAGACATCCGGCCGTTCCGGGTCCCAGACGGCGGGACGCCCGCCCCGCGAGGGCCGCAGACGGGAAAAACCGGCATTGAAGAACCAGCCCCGATGCGGCTCGCCGCCCAGCAGGCGGGTGCCCTCGACGAACAGCGCGGTGCCGTTCGGATTCCAGGCCGACCAGACCGAGGCGGTGCCGGTGTGCTCCACAGTCGGCGAGTCGTCCAGCATCCAGACCCGGGTGCCGAACTGCCGATCCTGGAAAACGACCCGGTGGGCGACCAATTCCTCGCCGTCCTGGTAGAGTTCATAGGGCTTCACCCCCTGCCGCTCCATGAAGGCGTCCAGGCCCTGCACCGGATCGGGATCGGGATCGGCGGTGAGGGGCCGGGGAATCGAGACCGAGCCGGGAACCACCAGCACCCGCCGCAGCCGGGCCTGGTCGAAAAACACCTCCCCGGCAAT
This sequence comes from Victivallales bacterium Lenti_02, assembly GCA_001603055.1. GTDB lineage: Bacteria > Verrucomicrobiota > Lentisphaeria > Oligosphaerales > Lenti-02 > Lenti-02. The sequence goes on along the minus strand of LVAZ01000354.1, from coordinate 9,856 downwards.
GGCGGCGGGGGCCGACAGGCCGACGGAGACGCTGCTGGTCCGTTCCGGCAGCGCAAAGAGAAAGGCCAGCCGCTGCCATTCCCCCGGCACGGGGAAAGTCCGCGACATTTTGACCTGCTGCCGGTCCACCACGGCGGTGGCCCGGAGGTTGACCCGGGGCAGCGTGCCCCGCGCCATGACCGAGAACTCGTAGACCCCGCCGGGCGTCAGCTCATAGCTTCCGTTCCAGACCTGCGGCCACCAGAGAGCGCTGGCCAGCTTGGTCATGCGCAGGGCACGGCCGCCGTCCACCCCCGCCTCCGGCAGCGTCTCGACCGTGCCCTGGGGCGCGTTGTCCACCTCGGGACTGGTCAGGCTCGGTGCCCAGGGGGACGGTGCCCCGCCCACGATTTCCCCTTCCGCGAAATCGCCGTTGGCCAGAAGATCGACCCGCTCGAAATAGAGCGCGCCGTCGGCCTCGCGCGCATGGAAGCTGCGGGACGGATTGGGCGGCCAGCTCAGGGAGCCGTCCCGGCCCCCGTCCCGGCAGACCTTGAGCCGGAAGAGATCGCCCGCGCGGGGCGGCGCGACGCCCAGACTGGCGAAGGGCAGGATCAGCGTGGCCGTCCACCCATCCGGGTGGTTCGCCACTCTCCCCTCCCATTCCCCGTCCCAGCCCAGCGCCTCGTCGCGCGGCTTGGCGGTGCCGGCGTGGGTGTCGTAGCGGTTGCCGCCCCGGTCCAGGACGAGATGGAAATAGTCGTCCGTCTCGGGAGTGGGATCGAGAAATATCTCGACGCGTTCGTGGCGCCAGATGCCGGCCTGGTCCCTGCCGAGCTTCGGCAGCGGGGGCGCGGGAAGAGCGGCGCAGACCACGCGGATGGCCAGCGCCTCCCCGTCGTGGAGAACCGAAACGACGGCCCGATCCTGCGGCGGTTCCGCCTCGCTGCCCAGCACGGCCATCGTCCCGAGCACCGTTGCCCCGGCCCATGCCTCCTCCCCGGCCACCGTAGCCACCCGGGGGCTGACCGCCTCGTTTTCCGCCATGCCGAGAAGCGGCAGCAACAATCCGAACCAGGCGGTCAACAGACGGGCGGTGGACACCGTACGGAAATCGGTTTGCATGGCAAGGTCTCCCATGGTTCCGGCGGCCAGGCGGAAACCGCCCCCCTACCGGCGGTGGTTCCAATCGGCGGCAGCGTATTTCTCCCTGGCCAGCTCTTCGGCAAACGCCAGCATCGTTTCATCCGGGCAAAACGGTTCGAGAACGAGATTCAGCGTCGTCGCGAATCCGGCGGCAAGCGCGTCGGCCAAACAGTCGCGGGGCACCGGCAAGGGCCCGCCGAAATGGAGGCTGCCCTGATGCAGAATGCCTTCGCGGGTGCGGCGCTGGGCGCTGCCCGCTATCTTCCTGCCGTCCAGCAGCAGGTCGTACCTGGTGGGATTGGCGAAACAGACCATGGTCCCCCGGTCCACCTGCCCCCCGATTTCCTGATCGGCCAAAGCCGCCGCCACGCGCAGGGAACGCAGCCCTTCCTGGACGGAACGATTGATCCAGTCGTAGCTCATGGTCCGGTCCAGCCCGGTCAGCCAATGGCCGTTGGGGACCGCGACACTGTAGGTGAAGTCGAAATCGTGGTGGACCACGCCGCCGCCGGTGGGCCGGCGCACGAACTGGTAGCCCGCCGGCACCGCGTCGGCCCGCTGCACATAGCCGATGGACACCACCCGCTCGCACTCCCAGGCGTAGAAACGGAGGACCGGCACACCACGCTCCGCCGCCGTCAGCAGCAGCGTCTCGTCCACCGCCATGTTCATGGCCGCCGAGCGGGGGCCGTCGCTCCACAACTTCCAGAATTCGCGGGTTTCGACCGACATGGTGACCTTTCCGGGTGACACGGGGAAACAACATGCCACGCCCCACGGTCAGCGCAAGTAGAACAACGTGGCCCGCCGCGGGTTGACAGAGCCCTCCGCCGCGTGTCCACTATGCAGGCAACCTGGAGGACACCCATGCCGCAAGCCTCGCCGGAAAAGGAAACGAGGTCCCTCGTCGCCCGTCTTTTCGCCCCCCGGCTGAACCGTTGGTTTCTGCCCCGGCTCGTGCTGGTGACCTTGTCGGCCTATCTGTTTTTCGGGCAGGTCTGCCTGCCCGCCGTCACCCGCGGCAGCAGCATGGTCCCCACCTACGCGGACGGCCAGCTCCTGTTCTGCTGGCGACCCAAGGTCTGGTTCGGCACTCTGGAGCGGGGGGACGTGGTGATGGTCCGCTTCAGCGGTCGCCGGGTCATGCTGCTGAAACGCATCGTGGCCCTGGGCGGGGAAACCGTGGCCTTCTCGGAAGGGCGGTTGCTGGTGAACGGCAGTGTTCTCGACGAACCCTATGTGAAAACGGCCTGCGACTGGGAGCTGGAGCCCCGCGAGGTTCCCCCCGGCCAGGTCTATGTGATCGGGGACAATCGCGGCACCCCGATGGAAACCCATCAATTCGGCAGCGTCGCCCGCGAACGCATCGTCGGAGTACCCCTCTGGTGAACCGCAACAAACTGATCGCCATCGCTGTTCTGCTGCTCGCCGTTCTGGCCGTGGTCTGGCGGCTCCGCCCCCCGAGCGCGGAGGAGCGCGTCGCCAAGCGCGTGGCCGCCCTGGCCGAATGCCTGAACAAAAACGCCGGCGAAACCAACAGCGTCATGGCATTGAAGTTCCATTCCCTTTCCGGCATGTTCGCCGATTCGGTCACCGTGGCCATCAGCGAAATCAACTTCAACGGCACCTATTCGAGCAGCGAGATTCCCAGCCTCATCTCCCGCTACCGGGCCATGCTCGACAGCCTGTCCCTCGCCTTCCACGACATCACCGTCACCCTGGACGGCACCGACCGCGCCACCGCCACCTTCACGGCCCGCGCCACCCTCCGCGCCCGCGGCGGGCAGCAGCAGAGCGAAACCCGGGAAATCCATGCGCAGTTGCGCAAGGTGGACGACGAATGGGTCTTCGCCCGGTTCCACGAGGAAAACGTGCTGGTGCGCTAGCCGCCCGTCCCGTGCCGGCGGTCCACGGTGACCTCGGTCTCGATCCTGCGGAAGACCTCGGCCAGGCTGTCGGCGAACACCTCGATCCGCTCGGCCAACCCGTCGGTCTCTCCTTTGCGGAGAGTCTCGCTGGCCTGCGCGGCGAAGTCGGCGAAGTCCCCGAGCCCGATGGAACTGAGCTGCCCCTTGAGCCGGTGCATGATGGCGCGCACCTGGTCCCAGTTTCCCTTCTGGGTGAAAACCCGGAGGTCGTCGAGCAGCACCCGCCAATCCAGCACCGTCTGGGCCAGAACCAGCTTGATCTCGCCCAGGGACGCCTGATAGCGGCCCTGCATGAAGTCATAGACGCCGCGCACGATGGCGTCGATCCCGTCCTCCTGGCTCTCGGGAAAATCCCGCAGTTTGCGCTCGACCTCCACCCCGAGATGCTCGGCGATGGTCAGCAGCAGATGATTTCGCTCAAAGGGCTTGGCGATGAACCCGGTGGACCCCGCGCCCAGCGCCCGGTTCACATCCTCCTTGAAGGCGGAGGCGGTCAGGGCGATGATCTGGGTAGTCTGGGCATCCTCGAGCTTGCGGATTTCCCGGATGGCGGTGTAGCCGTCCATCACCGGCATCTGGATATCCATGAAGACCAGGTCGAAATGCTGTTTCCGGCAGCGGTCCACCGCTTCCTGGCCGTTGCGCGCGGTCAGATAGGGAAGCCCGATGCTCTGGCAGACCGTCTCCATCAGGAACAGGTTGGTCGGCGTGTCGTCCACCAGCAGCGCCCAGAACTGGCGCAGAGCGCCGGGGGGAATGGTGATGGTGAAATGTTCGGACAGCCGGACCTGCTCCTCGGGGGGGGCCTTGGGCATCCGCAGGGTGAACTCGAAGGAACTGCCCTCGCCCCACACGCTCTGCACCTCGAGCTTGCCGCCCATCAGCGTCACCAGCCCCGAGCTGATGCACAGCCCCAGCCCGGTGCCCCCGTACTTGCGGGCGGTGGCCGGCTCGGCCTGGGTGAAGGCGGTGAAGAGAGTCTTCACGCGGTCCGACTGGATACCGATGCCGGTGTCCCGCACGGCGAAGGTCGCGGCCAGCGTTTCATCCCCTTCCGCCGCCTGGATGGCCAGACGGATTTCGATCTCGCCCTTCTCGGTGAACTTGGCGGCGTTGCCGATCAGGTTGTCGAGCACCTGGCGCAGACGGCTGGGATCGCCGCGCACGATCAGCGGCTGATCCCCGGGCAGGCTGAGAGTCACCTTCACCCGCTTGCCCCGGACCAGTTGGCGTGCCAGCGCCTGCCGGTCTTCGAGCAGGCGGCGGAGATCGAAGGCCACCGCCTCCAGCTCCATGCTCCCGGCCGCGATCTTCGAAAAGTCCAGGATGCCGTTGATGACCTTGAGCAGGCTGCGCGCGCTCGAATCGATCAGGCGGACGTACTGCTGCTGCTGCTCGTTCAAAGGGGTTTCGCGCAGGTTTTCGAGAAAGCCGATCACCCCGTTGAGCGGGGTGCGGATTTCATGGCTCATGGCGGCCAGGAAACGGTCTTTGGTGCGGTCCGCCGACCGGGCGCGCTCGACGAACCGGTTGAGCTGGAAGCCCAGCTCGCCCAGATCCTCGCCCTCGGCGGCGGGCAGGGTGTCGAGCTGCAAATCCACCGAGGACAGCTCCTTCATCCGTTCCGCCAGCCGCCGGAACCGCCGGAAGAAACCGAAGCCGAGGAGCCAGGCGCCATAGCCCAGGTCGGCCACGAAGCCAAGCACGAAGACCAGCAGACAGAACCGTGCCCGGCTCCCGTACCGGCGGTACTCGCCCAGATAGAGCTGACGGGTCGAATCGAGCAGGTTGGCCAAGTCCTTGACCTGGGCCCGGACCGTGTCGCGGTTGCTCATCACCCGGCGGCCATCGAGCACCGAGTGGACGGCCTCGCGCTGGTACACCCATCTCTCCTTCACCTGGCGGAGTGCCTCGTGCGCCTCGTCGCTGTGGGGGGGCGGCAGCCGGTCCGGCCCGCCGCCGGAAACGAGGGAGTCCAGCATTCGGTCGGCGTCCTCGACCACCTGCCGCAGCAGGCTGGACGCCTCGGCCTCGATACTGCCCTCGCCCCGCTGGCGCGCCCCCACCAAATCCTCGACGTAGACCCCGCCAAGAAACACCTTGGCCCCGAAGTCCTGCACCGTGCGGGCGGCGCGCTCCAGCCCCCATGCCCCCGCCAGATAGTGGGACATCGAGCCAGCCAGAAAGATGGCCAGAACCAGAGCCACCGCCAAAAGCAGCGCGAGTTTGCGGTGAATATCCAGCCCGGTGCCAAACATGAAGGGGAAATCCTAACCCAAAAACACGTTGTCAATCAGCCGCGTGGCCCCGAAACGGGCGGCGACGGCCAGCAGAACCGGCCCCTCCGCCCGCGCTGCGGGACACAGATCGGCACGGGAAACCAGCTCGACGTAGTCGATCTCCCCGCCCGCCGCGCGGATTCCGTCGGCGACCGTCGCGCACAGCGCCGCCGCGTCGCGCTCGCCCCGCTCGTACTTCCGCACCGCCAGGGCCAGCCCCCGCGAAATCGCCAGGGCCCGCTGCCGCTGGTCCGCATCGAGGTACTTGTTGCGGGAACTCATGGCCAGGCCGTCCGGCTCGCGGACCAGAGGGGCGACGACGATCTCGACGGCGAAGTCCAGATCGCGCGCCATGCGCTCGATCACCAGCGCCTGCTGGGCATCCTTGCGCCCGAAGACGGCCACCTCCGGCTCCACCGCGTGGAACAGCTTGGCGACCACGGTCGTCACCCCGCGGAAGTGGCCGGGGCGGGAGGCCCCGCACAGCGTCCGGGTCAGGCTCTCCTCGACCACCCAGGTCGAATGGTCGGCGGCGTACATCTCCCCGACGGCGGGGTAGAACACCGCGTCCACCCCGGCCTCGCGGCACAGCGCCTCGTCCCGCGCGAAATCGCGCGGATAGGCGGCCAAATCCTCGTTCGGACCGAACTGGGTCGGATTGACGAAGATGCTCACCACCACCCGGTCGCAGCGCTCGGCCGCCTCCCGGACCAGGGACATATGCCCCGCGTGGAGGTAGCCCATGGTGGGGACGAAACCCACGGTTTCATCCGCGCGATGCCAGGCCCGCGACTGCCGCCGCATCTCCGCAGTCGTCCGCAGAATCATCATGAGAAACTTTGCTCCTTGCCGGGGAAACGCCCCGCCCGCACGTCCTCGCCATAGGCGCCGATGGCCTGGCGGACGGCCGCCCCCAGCTCGGCGTAGCGTTTGGTATGGCGGGGCACGAAATCCTCGAACAGGCCAAGCAGATCGTGCAGCACTTGGATTTGCCCGTCGCAGCGGGGCCCGGCCCCGATGCCGATCGTGGGCACCGCCAGGGCTTCGGTCACGCGCTGGGCCAGGCTGCTGGTCACCCCCTCGAGAACCACGGCGAAGGCGCCGGCCTCGGCCACGGCCACGGCGTCCGCGAAAACCGCGTCCGCATCCTCGGGGGTGCGCCCATGCACCCGGTAGCCGCCCTCGGCCAGCACCGCCTGGGGCAGCAGGCCCACATGGCCCATCACCGGGATGCCGGCCTGCACCATGCGCCGGATCGTGGGCGCCATCTCCACCCCGCCCTCGACCTTCACCCCGTCGGCCCCCGCCTCCTGGAGAAAACGGGCCGCCTGGCGCAAGGCTTCCTCGGGGCCCAGATGGCAGGTCAGAAACGGCATGTCGCCGACCACCATGGCCCGGCGCGCGCCGCGCACGACCGCCGCCGTGTGGCGGAGGCAGTCCTCCATCGTCACCGGGATCGTCGTCTTGTAGCCGAGCATGGTCATGCCCAGGGAATCGCCGACCAGGATGAAATCCACCCCGGCCTCGTCGACCAGCCGCGCCATCTGGGCGTCGTAGGCCGTCACCGACACGATCCGCTCGCCGGTCTGTTTGCGCTGGCGCAGCTCGCGGACACCTAGTTTTTGCACTTGCTCCGGCATGGTTCCGTCCTTGTCTCCGGCGCCCGGCCCGCCTAGAAGTGGCGCTTGATTTCTTCCTTGGCCTCTTCCGAGCCGGATTCCGCCGCCAGATCGAAATACTGCCTGGCCTTCTTGCGGTCCATGGGCACACCCTGGCCTTTGAGATAGAACCTCCCCAGGGTCAGATTGGCCTCGGGCGACCCCTGCTTGGCGGCGGCCTGGTACCACTGCACCGCCTTGGCCAAGTCGGGCGCGCCCGCCCGGCCCTCCTCGAACATCACCCCCAGGTTGAACTGGGCCGGCGCATAGCCTTTCTCGGCGGAGCGCAGGAACCAGCGCAGGGCCTCGGAGGTGTTGCGCTCGACTCCCCGGCCCATCTCGTAGGCGACTCCCAGGCTGAAGGCGCCGACCGGATCGTCCTGCTCCGCCGCCAGGCGGTAGCATTCCACCGACTTCGCCGAGTCCTGGGGCACGCCCGCGCCGAGCAGGTAGCAGTTGCCCATGGCCACCTGGGCCGGGCCGTAGCCGGCGGCGGCGGAGCGCTCGAACCATTTGAAGGCGGTGGCCGTGTTCCGGGCGATGCCCTGCCCGCGCAGGAAACAGTAGCCCACTTTCGCCTGCGCCTCCGGGTCCTCGGCATGCGCCGCCCGGTACAGCCAACTGAACATCTCCTCGTAGTTGACGGGCACCCCGAAGCCCTGCTCGTAGCAGTCGGCCAGACGCACCTGGCAGCGGGGATCGCCCCGGCGGGCCCCCGCCTCGAGATACGCGGCGGCGGCGGCCGGGTCCGCCTCGGTGCCCAGCCCCTGCTGGAGATAGGTGGCAACCTTGTGGATCGCCCACAGCTCGCCCGCGTCGGCCTGCGCCCGGAAGAAGCCGAAGGCCTGCTCGTAGTCCTGGCGGGATTCGAGGATGAGCCCGGCCTGCCGCTGGGCCTGGGGCACCCCCATCTTGGCCGCCCGGACAAACCATTCGAGCCCCTTGTCCTCGTCCTTCGCCACGCCCCGCCCGAGGGTCAGGCAGAGCCCGTAGTTGTAGACGGCCCGGCCGCTGCCGCTCTTCGCCGCCTCGTAGAACAAATCGGCCGCCGCCTTGAAATCCTGCTGTACGCCGCCGATCCCCTCGTAGTACATCCGCCCCAGGGCCAACTGCGCCTCGGGGTTCTTGTTCTTGTTGGCCAGCATCTTGAGCCGTTCGAGCGAAACCGTGTCCTCCGCCTTGTGCTCGGTCGGCTGCAAGCCCTTCTGGGCACCCGGCGCCTCGATGGTCGTGGGCGTGGCCGGGAGGGGATCAAGCTGTTTCCTGCCGAAAGGCCAAATCCGCCAGGCCTGCGCATCGTGGGCGCACAGCACGAGGAACAACGACAATGCAGCGAGGGCGCGATAGGTGAACATCGTTTCCGCAGGCCTCATGTGAATGAAAATGGTTGCCGGTGCGAACCGGGAGGCATACATAACATAGCACGCGCCCCCCATGCCTCAACGCCGCAGGCTAGAGGGGCACCAGCTTGCCCGGATTCAGAATCAGATTCGGATCCAGCGCCCGCTTCACCGCCCGCATCATCGCCAGTTGCGGCTCGTCGAGCACCAGGGACAAATAGGGCAGGCGCTTGTGCCCGATCCCGTGCTCGCCGGAGATCGTCCCGCCCAGCGCGCCCACCAGCCGGTAGAGGTCGGCGAGGATGGCGGGGAGCCGCTCGTGCCATTCGTCCAGGCTCCAGGCCGGATTCATCACCGGAGTCGCGTGCAGGTTCCCGTCGCCCGCGTGGCCGTAGCAGGGAATCTGCACCCCGTGGCGCGCCGAAATCTCCGCCAGCCCGGCCACCACCTTGGGAATCTCGGCGATGGGCACCACCACGTCCTCGAGGCTCTGGTGGGGGCTGACCAGCTTGAAGGCCTCGGCGATGTTGCGCCGCACCTTCCAGATGCGCTCCGAGGTGTTCGCATTGTCGGCCACGTAGACCTCGAAGGCGCCGGCCGCGAGACATTGCTCGCCGATGGCGTCGTAGTCCCGCACCACCTGCGCCTCGTCCGTGCCGTCCACCGTGATCAGCAGCATGGCCCCGGCCTCGGCATAGGGGATGGTCTCGTTCAGATACTGGCAGGAAGCCTGGACGCTGGTCTGGTCCATGAACTCGATGGCGGTCGGGACGATGCCGCTGCCGGTCATGATCCGGGGCACCGCGCCGATGGCCGCCTCGGCGCTCGGGAAGAGGCAGAGCAGGTCCACCGCGAACTTGGGCAGGGGCAGCAGCTTGAGGGTGATCTTGGTGAACACGCCGAGGGTGCCCTCGCTGCCCACCATGAGCTGGAGAAGGTTGTAGCCGGTGACGTCCTTCACCCGCTTGCCGCCGAGCTGGACGATGTCGCCGGTCGGGGTCACCACTTCGAGACCCATGACATAACGCCCGGTGACGCCGTATTTCACCGCCTTGCCGCCGCCCGCGTTCTCCGCCACGTTGCCGCCCAGATAGCAGGTCTCGAGGCTCATCGGATAGCCGGCGTAGAACAGACCGTGGGGCTTGAGCGCCTCGTTGATCTCGTTGGTCACCACCCCCGGCTCGGCCACGAGCATGAGGTTGGCGGGATCGATCTCGAGAATCCGGTTGAGCCGGTCGGTGAGCAGGACAATGCCGCCGTGCAGCGGCACCGCGCCGCCGCTGAGGCCGCTGCCCGCCCCGCGCGGCGTCACCGGCACCAGCTCCTCGTTGGCCAGCCGCAGCACCGCCGCGATCTCGGCGGCGCTGCCGGGACGCACCGCCACCTCGGCCGGATGCGCGTACTGCGTCCCCGCCACCTCGTCGTGGCTGAAGGGCTCGAGTTTCTCGGCGTCGCCGTAGATGACGTTCCGGGCACCGAGCAAATCCTCCAGGCGGCGGACGATGGCGGGAGTCACGGGACGGTAG
>LVAZ01000353.1 GCA_001603055.1 Victivallales bacterium Lenti_02 | reverse complement strand
GCCCAGGGCGACGGCGGCCGGCCCCAGCCGGTAGCGGCGGTTCTCCGGATTCTGCGCCGCGAAGCCCTCCTTCGCCAGACTGGCGAGCAGGCGGCGGGCGGTGGCGGGCGGCAGGGCGGCGGCCGCCGCCAGATCGGCCAGGCGCAGGCCCGCCGCGCCCGCCCCGTCGAGCAGCCGCAGCAGTCCGCACGCCTTGTGAATCGTCCCCGGCATCGTTTTTCCGTATGATGGAATGAATTCCGCTATGTGAAAGTACTATCCCGGAAACCGTTTTCAAGCGGGGTCCGGCGACCGGTCCGGCGGGGCGCGGGGGGTTGTGGGACGGGACCGGGGAGCGCACATTGTCGGAGTCGAGCCTGCGGCCGGCGACTCCTGCGGCGGCGGGCGGTGGAACCGCGAGCGACTTTTGCACGAGGACACGACCATGCGCGAAGACCTTTATCTCAAGGATTTTCTGGACCGGGACAGCCTGCGGCAGATTCAACTGGTGCGCCTGCGGGAAACCCTCGAACGGGTCTACGAACGGGTGCCCTTCTACCGCCGCTCCTTCGCCGAGCGCGGCGTTTCCCCGGCGGATTTGACCTGCCTGGAGGACCTCGCGAAATTCCCCTTCACGCTGAAGACCGACCTGCGCGACCATTATCCCTTCGGGCTGTTCGCGGCGGACATGAGCGAGGTCGTCCGCATCCATGCGTCGAGCGGCACCACGGGGCGGCCGACGGTGGTGGGCTACACCCAGGAGGACATCCGCATCTGGTCGGAGGTGATGTGCCGCACCTTCCAGTGCATCGGCATCACGCCCGACGACGTGGTGCAGAACGCCTACGGCTACGGCCTGTTCACCGGCGGCCTGGGCGCCCACTACGGCCTCGAACGGCTCGGCTGCACGGTGATCCCGATGAGCGGCGGCAACACCGAGAAGCAGATCATGGTGATGAACGACTTCGGCGTCACCGTCATCTGCAGCACGCCCTCCTACTTCCTCTTCCTCGCCGAGAAGGCCGAGGAGATGGGCTGCCCGATTTCGGGGACGAAGCTGCGCAAGGGCGTGTTCGGCGCGGAGCCGTGGTCGGAGGAGATGCGCCAGCGCATCGAGAGCATGACCGGGATCGACGCCTACGACATCTACGGCCTCTCCGAGGTGATCGGCCCCGGCGTGTCGAGCGACTGCGAGGCCAAATGCGGGCTGCACATCTTCGAGGACCACTTCTATCCCGAGATCATCGATCCGGGCACCGGCGAGGTCCTGCCTCCCGGCAGCGAGGGCGAACTGGTCTTCACCATGATCACCAAGCAGGCCCTGCCCCTCATCCGCTACCGCACCCGCGACATCTCCCGGCTGCACTACGACAAGTGCGCCTGCGGCCGCACCATCGTGCGCATGGACCGGGTCTCGCACCGCTCCGACGACATGCTCATCGTCCGCGGCGTCAATCTTTTTCCCTCCCAGATCGAGTCCCTGCTGCTTGACATCGAGGGCACCAGCCCCCATTATTTGATTGTGCTGTCGCGCACGGGCGCCATGGACGACCTGGAGGTCCGCGTCGAGGTATCCCCCGAGCTGTTCTCCGACGAAATCCGCGGCCTCGAGCGCCTCCGCAACACCATCGGCCAGCGGATGAAGGAACTGTACGGGCTGTCGGCGAAGGTGTCGCTGGTGGAGCCCGGCAGCATCGAGCGCAGTGTGGGCAAGGCCAAGCGGGTGCTTGATCTGAGAAAGTAGGCGACGTCCGGAGGCTTCCCATGAAGATTCCCCAAATCTCCGTGTTTCTCGAGAACAAGGCGGGGCGCCTGGCGCACATCACGCGGGTTCTGCGCGACGCCAAGGTGAACATTCTGGCGCTGTCGCTGGCCGACACCAGCGACTTCGGCATCCTGCGGCTGATCGTGGACAACATCGAGGCGGCGAAGGAGGCCCTGGCCGCCGAGAGCATCGTCTCGATGGTCAACGACGTCACCGCCGTCGAGGTGGACAACCGGCCCGGCGGCCTGGCCGCCATCCTGGACGCCCTCGAAGGCTGCGGCGTGAACGTCGAGTACATGTACGCCTTCGCCGAGCACCGGGCCAAGAAAGCCGCCCTCATCTTCCGCTTCGACCATCCCGAGATCGCCATCCAGCGCCTCGAGAAAATGGGCGTGAACGTGATGAGCGGGGGCCAGATTCTCTAGGTTCCGGCGGGTTCTTCATCATTTCCTCGCGGAATTCTTGCGGATGCCGTAGGTGGCGCGCAAAAGGCGTGCTATAGTAGTGGGCTCATTTTCCCCTGAGCGACAAATGGTTCCGATCGACCGCAGGGCAGACACCCGCCGGGCTGGCGGGTTACGCGGCTGAGCTTGCCCCGATTGCCCGGGACCCGGAACCGAAGCCCAACTAGGTGCGCACTATGCCACGACAGCATCCCATCGCGAAAGTCCGCAACATCGGCATCATGGCCCATATCGACGCGGGCAAAACCACCTGTTCCGAGCGCATTCTCTACTACACCGGGCGCTCGCACCGGATCGGCGAAGTCCACGACGGCGCCGCCACCATGGACTGGATGATCCAGGAGCAGGAGCGCGGCATCACCATCACCAGCGCCGCCACCACCTGCGAATGGCGCGGCCACCAGATCAATCTGATCGACACTCCCGGCCACGTGGACTTCACGGTCGAGGTCGAGCGCAGCCTGCGCATCCTGGACGGGGTGGTCGGCCTGTTCTGCGCGGTCGGCGGCGTCGAGCCCCAGTCCGAGACGGTCTGGCGGCAGGCCGAGAAATACGACGTGCCCCGCATCTGCTTCGTCAACAAGATGGACCGCATCGGGGCCGACTTCTTCTCGGTGGTGTCCCAGATCGAGGCGAACCTCGGGGCGAACGCCGTGCCGGTGACCATCCCGATCGGCGCGGGCCAGGAGTTCAAGGGCATCATCGACCTGGTGCAGAACTGCGCGGTCTACTACGACGAGACCGACCAGGGCACCACCCCCCGCGAGGAGCCCCTCACGGCCGAGCAGGCCGAGGAAAGCGCCCCCTGGCGGCAGAACCTCATCGAGAAGGTGGCCGAGCTGCACGACGAGCTGATCGAGAAGTACTTCGCGGGCGAGGAGATCACCGAGGCGGAGCTGGTCGTGGCGATCCGCGACGCGACCCACAAGCACCTGATCTGCCCGGTGCTCTGCGGCAGCGCCTTCAAGAACAAGGGGGTGCAGCGCCTGCTCGACGCGATCGTGAACTATCTGCCCAGCCCGGTCGATCTGCCCCCCGTCTCGGGCAAGTGCCTCGACGGCGAAGAGATCACGCGCGTCCCGAAGGACGACGGCAATCTGGCCGCGCTGGCCTTCAAGGTGATGACCGACAAGCACGTGGGCAAGCTCATCTTCGTGCGGGTCTACTCCGGCACTCTCCAGGCGGGCACCTACGTGCTGAACTCCACCCAGGGCAAGCGCCAGCGGGTGGGCCGCCTGCTGCGGATGCACGCCAACCGCCAGGAGATGGTGGACTGCATCTACGCGGGCGAGATCGGCGCGGTGGTCGGCCTGAACGACACCGTGACCGGCGACACGGTCTGCTGCGAGGAGAATCCCATCATCCTCGAGGCGATCGACTTCCCGGCCCCCGTGATCAGCGTGGCCGTGCATCCCACCAGCCGCGACGACCGGGACAAGCTGCAGAACGCGCTGATCCGCCTGGCCGAGGAAGACCCCACCTTCCTGGTGAAGGTCGATCCCGAGACCGAGGACACGGTGATCTCGGGCATGGGCGAGCTGCATCTCGAGATCATTCTCGACCGGCTGCGCCGCGAGTTCCGCGTCGAGGTCACCTCCGGCGCCCCCGAAGTGGCCTACCGGGAGACGCTCACGGTGGCCAACGAGATCAACGAGCGCTACAAGAAGCAGACCGGCGGCCACGGCCAGTACGCCCACGTGGTGCTGGTGGTCGAGCCGCTCAACCCGGGCGAAGGCTTCGAGTTCGTCAACGAGGTCAAGGGCGGCAACATCCCGAGCGAATTCATTCCCGCCGTCGAGAAGGGCGTCGTGGCCACCATGGCCGAGGGCGCCTGGGCCGGCTATCCGGTGGTGGACGTGCGGGTGCGGCTGGTGGACGGCTCCTCGCACGACGTGGACAGCTCCGACATGGCGTTCCGCATCTGCGCCTCGATGGCCTTCAAGAAGGCCTTCCTGAAGGGCAGCCCCCAGTTGCTCGAGCCGGTCATGTCGATGGCCATCACCACCCCCGAGGAATTCGCGGGCAGCGTCACCGGCAACATCTGCGGCCGCCGCGGCCGCATCATGGGCATGGACATGCTCAACAATGCCCAGATCGTCAAGGCCATCTGCCCCCTGGCCAACCTGTTCGGCTACACCAGCGAACTGCGCAACATGACCCAGGGCCGGGCCAGCTTCACCATGCAGTTCGAGCACTACGAGGCGGTCCCCTTCTCGATCGCCGAGGACGTGATCGAGCGGCGCCGCAAGAACCGCAGCCGCTAGTCCCTCCCCTTCCGCTTCCCCTCGCCGCCCTGCCGTTGCCCCCGCTCCGGCAGGGCGGTTTCTTTGCGTCCGGAGCGGGCGGGCATTGACAGGGTTGGCGGAACAGGCTATGAATAGGCGACGCGACGGGCCTTGCCTGCCGTGCCTTGGATCGCGGGTTCATCAGGAGAGCGTCCATGTTCCTCAACCACTGCCACATCTTCCCCCACGGCGCGTTTCCGAACCAGCCGGAGCTGGGCACCCTGCCCGAACTCGCCCGCTTCATGGCCGAATGCGGCATCGCGCAAACCGTCGCCTTCGCCCCCTTCTGGGGGCCGCGGACCAAGGAATGCCTGGCCGGCGAGGAGATCAACGCCTGGCTGCACCGGAACCTCCGGGAATATCCGGACATCCTCGGCGCGGTCACGGTGTCCCCCGCCGCCCCCAATGCCTGCGCGCTCCTCGCCGAATACGTCGGCAAGGGCTTCGTGGGAGTCAAGACCCATCCCCCGGTCATGGGCTTCCGCATCGACGACCCCGTCTGCGACGACTTCTACGCGCTGGCGGCGGAACTCGGCGTCTTCGTCCTCTTCCACACCGGCGTCCACGGCGGGCGGCTGATGGACTACCAGCCCCTTCTGATCGACAACATCATGCACCGCCATCCGAAGCTGAAGGTCATCATCGAGCACATGGGCATCTCGGACGGAGTCGGGCGCGGGTTTTTCGACCAGGCCCTCGCCGTGGTCGCCAACCACGGCGCGCGCTGGCGCAAGGGCGGGGTCTACGCCGGCCTCACCGGCATCGCCAAGCCCCAGCACCGCCAGTTGCTCGCCGACATGGTCCAGGACGCGGGCTCGAAACGCTGCGTCTTCGGTCTCGACTGGCCGCATATGGACGGCCATCCCCAGGCCGTCGGCCGCTACCAGGCCGAACTGGCCGTGGTCCGCTCCCTCGGCCTTGCCGCCGAACAATGGGACGACCTCATGGGCGGCACCCTCCGCGAACTGACCGCGAGATGAAGCCCCGGACCATGGGAGATAACATGCGCTTCGCGATTGGATTTCCCGCCCTGCTTTGCCTTGCCGCCATCGCCGCCCGGGCGGCGGACGCCGCGGCCCCGGAAATGCCCGCGCGGGGCATCTGCTCGCACCGGGGCAGCAACCACACCCATCCGGAAAACACTCTCGCCGCCTTCCGCGAAGCCATCCGCGCCGGCGCCCACCAGATCGAGTTCGACATCAAACTGACCAAGCAGGGCGAGCTGGTCATTCTCCACGACACCACCGTGGACCGCACCACCGACGGCACCGGGGACGTGCGGGAACTGACGCTCGAAGCGATCAAGGCCCTGGATGCCGGCATCCGCAAGGACCCCCGCTTCGCGGGCGAGCGGATTCCGACTCTCGATGAAGCCCTCGATATCATGCCCCGCAACGTCTGGCTGAACCTGCATGTGTCCGGGGGCCGCGACGCCGGGGCCGCCGTGGCCCGGAAAGTGGTCGCCCACGGCCGGGTCCACCAGGCTTTTCTCGCCTGCGGCCGCGCCGCCGCCGACGGGGCGCGCGCGGAACATGCGGGCATTCTCATCTGCAACATGACCCGCCGGGGCCAGGACGTGGCCCGCTACATCCGGGAGACCATCGAGCACGGCGACGCCTTCATCCAGCTCCGCCAGGCCGATCCCATGCCCACTCCCGAACAGTTCCGCCAGCTCAAGGAGGCCGGGGTCAAAATCAACTTCTTCAGCGTCAGCAAACCGGAAAGACTGGCGGAACTCTTCGAGCTGGGCATCGACTTCCCCCTGGTCGACAACCTGCTGCCCATGCTGGAGCGCGCCGGGGAGTTGGGAATCGAACCCCTGTTTCCGGAATTCTGACCGACCGTCCGGCAACCCCTCGCCATTTCGGGATTCGCGGGTATTTTGGGACGTTTGGCCGCCTGCGCGCCGGCCCCGGCAACCGGGGTGGCCGGCGCGTGTCGCAAGGCGTTCCCGAATGGTGTTCCAGACAAGCGAAGCCTCATCCATGCCCAACGAAATCCGCATCCGCGGCGCCCGCCAGCACAACTTGAAAAACGTGGACGTGAGCATCCCGAGGGACGCGCTCGTGGTCGTGACCGGCCTGAGCGGCTCGGGCAAGTCGTCCCTGGCCTTCGACACCCTCTACGCCGAGGGCCAGCGGCGCTACGTCGAGAGCCTCTCCGCCTACGCCCGGCAGTTTCTCGACCGGCTGCAGAAGCCGGAGGTGGACCACATCGAGGGCCTGTCCCCGGCCATCGCCATCGAGCAGCGTTCGGCGGGCAGCAACCCGCGCTCGACGGTGGCCACCACCACCGAAATCTACGACTACCTGCGCCTGCTCTACGCCCATCTCGGCAAACCCCATTGTCCCACCTGCGGCAAGCCCATCCAGCGGCAGAGCGCCCAGGCCATCTGCAACCAGCTCATGGCCCTGCCCGAGGGCACCCGCCTCATGCTCCTCGCCCCCTACATCCGGGGCCGCAAGGGCGAATACCGGGACGTCTTCGAGTCCATGCAGCGCGACGGCTTCGTCCGCGCCCGGGTGGACGGCGAGATCGTCGCCCTCGAGAACCTCCCCGAGCTGGACAAGAAGCGGAAGCACACCGTCGAGGCGGTGGTGGACCGGCTGGTGGCCGGGCGCACCGACTCCGGCCGCCTGGCCGACTCCATCGAGCTGACCCTGCGCCTGGGCAAGGGGATTCTGACCCTGCTGGTCGAGGACGGGCAGGCTCCCGGCGGCTGGCGCGAGGAAATCCTCAGCGAGCACCTCGCCTGCCTCGACTGCGGCATCAGCTTCGGGCAGCTCGAACCGCGCAATTTCTCCTTCAACAACCCCTATGGCGCCTGCCCCGAGTGCAACGGCCTGGGCAGCATCCCGGTCATTCTTCCCGAATTGCTGGTGCCGGACCCCTCGCTCTCGATCCGCAAGGGCGCGGTGCCGGCCTGGCGGCGCGGCCCCCGGCGGCTCATCATCTACTACAACCACCTGCTCCGCTGTCTGAGCGAGCAGTTCGGCTTCAGCCTCTCGACTCCCTGGCAGGACTTGCCCGAGGACACCCGCCGGATTCTGCTCCACGGCAGCCAGGACGAGGTGGTCTTCGACTACTGGCGCGGGGGCAAGGTGCATCACATGCGCCGCCCCTTCGAGGGCATCATCCCGAGTCTGATGCGCCGATTCCGGGAAACCGAGAGCGAGGGCGTGCGCGAGCGGCTGCGCGAACTCATGGGCCGCACCGTCTGCCCCGCCTGCCAGGGTGCCCGGCTCAAGCCCGAGTCCCTCGCCGTCACCGTCCGCGGCCGCTCGATCCACGAGTTCTGCTCGGCCAGCATCGACGATGCCGCCGCCTTCGTCGACGGCCTCGAACTTCAGGGCGAGGAGGCCGCCATCGGCACGGAAATCCTCAAGGAGGTCCGCGCCCGCCTCGGTTTCCTCCAGTCCGTCGGGCTGAACTACCTGACCCTCACCCGCGAGAGCGGCACCCTCTCGGGCGGCGAGGCCCAGCGCATCCGCCTCGCCACCCAGGTCGGCAGCGGCCTGGTCGGCGTGCTCTACATTCTCGACGAGCCCAGCATCGGGCTCCACCAGCGGGACAACGAGCGCCTGCTGCGCACCCTGTGCAAACTGCGCGACCAGGGCAACACGGTGGTGGTGGTCGAGCACGACCTCGCCACCATCGAGGCCGCCGACTTCGTCGTCGATCTCGGTCCCGCCGCCGGCCGCCACGGCGGCGAGATCGTCTGCGCCGGGACGCCCGCCGTCATCCGCGCCTGCCCCCGGTCCCTCACCGGGCAATACCTCTCGGGCGCCCGCGCCGTGCCCGTCCCCGCCAAGCGCCAGAAGGGCAACGGCAAGAAGCTGGTGGTGAAGGGCGCCGCCGAACACAACCTCAAGCAGGTGGACGCCACCATCCCCCTGGGCACCTTCTGCTGCGTCACCGGCGTCTCCGGCTCCGGCAAGAGCACCCTGGTCAACCACATCATCAAACGCGCCATCGACGCCCATCTGGGGATCAAAACCGATCCCCCCGGCAAGCATGAGCGCATCGTCGGGCTCCAGCACATCGACAAGATGATCGTCATCGACCAGAGCCCCATCGGCCGCACGCCCCGCTCGAACCCCGCCACCTACACCGACGCCTTCACCATCATCCGCGACCTCTTCGCCCGCGTCCCCGAATCCCGTGTCCGCGGCTACAAGCCGGGACGCTTCAGCTTCAACGTCAAGGGCGGCCGCTGCGAGGAGTGCAAGGGCGACGGCATCAAGAAAATCGAGATGCAGTTCCTGCCCGATGTCTACGTGCCCTGCGAGGCCTGCCAGGGACGGCGCTACAACGAGGAGACCCTCGCCATCCACTACCGCGGCCGCAGCATCGCCGACGTGCTCGAACTGACCGTCGAGGAGGGCTGCGAGGTGTTTTCCGCCGTGCCCCGGCTCAAGCGCATTCTCGACACCCTCTTCGACGTGGGCATGGGCTACATCCATCTCGGCCAGGCCGCCACCACCCTCTCGGGCGGCGAGGCCCAGCGGGTCAAGCTCGCCGCCGAACTCGCCCGCAAGCCCCAGGGCCATACCCTCTACATTCTCGACGAGCCCACCACCGGGCTCCACATCGCCGACGTCGACCATCTTCTCCATGTGCTCCAGTCCCTCCGCGACCAGGGCAACACGGTGCTGGTGATCGAGCACAACCTCGATGTCATCAAGGTTGCCGACCATCTCATCGACCTCGGTCCCGAGGGCGGCGACGGCGGCGGCGCCATCGTCGCGGCGGGCACCCCCGAACAGGTCGCCGCCTGCGCCGCCTCCTACACCGGCCAGTTCCTCCGTCCCCTGCTCGGACTCGGTAGCCCATGAATGCCTGCGGCGATTTCAGCGAACTCACCCCGGACGTCCTGCTCGACGCGGTCGAGACGGCCACCGGGCGGCGGCTGACCGGCTTCGCCCAGCCGCACAACAGCTACATCAACCGGGTCTACGAACTCCAGACCGGCGACGGCGAGCGCCTCATCGCCAAATTCTACCGCCCCGGCCGCTGGTCCCGCGAGGCCATTCTCGAAGAGCACGCCTTCACCCTCGAACTCGCCGCCGAGGAAGTCCCCGTGGTGCCGCCCCGGCCCCTGCGCGACGGCGGCACCCTAGGCGATGCCGGCGGCATTCCCTTCGCGGTCTTCGAGAAGCGCCGGGGCCGCGAATTCGAGCCCGCCGAACCCGAGGACTGGCGGCGGCTGGGCCGCCTGCTGGGCCGCCTGCACAGCGTCGGCGAACGCTCCCCCGCCCCCGCCCGCGTGGTCCTCCATCCCGACCGCTCGACCCGCGCCGACCTCGATCTGCTCCGCGCCGAATCCCTCCTCCCCGCCGCCGTCCGCCGCCCCTTCCTCGAAGCCGCCGACGAACTCCACCGGCGCATCCTGCCCCTGTTCGCCGACGTCGAGCTGCTGCGCATCCACGGCGACTGCCACCGCCAGAACATCCTCGAACGCCCCGAGGAGGGCCTCCTGCTCATCGATTTCGACGACATGGCCACCGGCCCCGCCGTCCAGGACCTCTGGATGCTCCTCCCCGACCGGCCCGAACGCGCCCGCGCCGAAATCGACCGGATTCTCGAGGGCTACGAGACGTTCCGCGAGTTCGACGACCGCCACCTGCGCCTGATCGAGCCCCTCCGGGCCATGCGCATGCTCTACTTCCTCGCCTGGTGCGCCCGCCAGACCGACGATCCCCAGTTCGCCCGCCGCTTCCCCGACTGGGGCGGCGAATCCTTCTGGCGGCAGCAGACTGCCGACCTCCGCGAGCAGCTCGATATCCTCCGATGAACCCCTTCCCCCCCAGCATCCGCACCGTCGGCATCTTCGCGCCCGCCGGGATTCCCGATCCCGAAAAACTGGCGGCAGGTCTCGAACGCCTGCGGGCCTGGGGCCTCGAACCCGTTTTCCCCGGCCGGGACGACCCGCCCGAGCGCTTTTTCGCCGCTGCCGACGCATGCCGCCGCCAGCGGCTGCACGAGCTGCTCGCCGACCCGCGCGTGGACCTTCTCCTGGCCGCGCGCGGCGGCTACGGCTGCGCCCGGCTGCTCGACGGGCTCGACTGGTCCCGGTTTCTGGAACGGAACCTGCCCCTGATTGGCTACAGCGACCTCACCGCGCTCCAGGCGGCCGCCTACGCGCGCGGCTACCGCCGGGGAGTCTTCGGCCCCATGCTCACCGGGGATTTCGCCCGCCGTCCCGCCGCCGGGGAAACGGACCTTCTGGCCGGGGTCTTCGCCTCGCTCCGCGCCGTCCTGTCCGGCCAGGCCCAGACTTTTCCCGACCTCGAAAGCCTGCGGCCCGGCACTGCCGCCGGTCCCCTGTTTCCCGCCAACCTCTCGGTCCTCGCCTCCCTGGTCGGCACCCCCCATCTGCCCGACCTCGCCGGGACGATTCTGGTCCTCGAAGACGTGGGCGAAGCCGCCTACCGCATCGACCGCTACCTCCACCAGCTCGACCAGGCCGGGGCGCTGCGCGGGGTCGCGGGACTGGTCTTCGGCCAGTTCTCCCGCACCGAGGACGAACACTGGCTGCCCGCCGTTCTCGCCGACTTCGCCGCCCGCATCGACGGCCCCGTGGCCACCGGCCTCGCCTTCGGCCACGCCTTCCCCTCCTGCTCCCTCCCCGTCGGCGCGCCCGCCCGCCTCGAACCCGCCGCCGCGGGCCGTCTGCAACTGGTGACCGCCCCCCGGCCCTGACCGGCCGACGGGAGTGCCTGGGATCGCCGTTCTCCCGACCGGCAGGGCTGTCGAATGACCCGGTCGCCGCCCGGCCAGCCGCCAAGGTGGGCATGGTCTTCCGTCCCGGCGACACGCCCCGCGCCCGAGGACGGGCGCCTCTCCAAAACCGCCTCGCAAATCAAGCGCCTGGAGAGGCAGCGGTCCGCCGCCGCACGGCGCAAAGCGCCGGGAACGCCCCGGCCAACCGGAAGGGTGGGCATGGCACGGGTGGCCGCGAGGCACGACCGGGACGCGGCCGCTCCACTCTGCGTCGGTCAGCGCCCTGGCATGGGCGGGTAGGGCTGGGAGGGGAAGACCAGGTCCGGCATGTCCCGGCTATACCCGAAAACAACGCGGCTCGTACCGCCGTCGTCCGCGAAGTCTTCACCGATGCTGTAGACCGCCCAGGCCTCGGGGGGCAGGCCGGGGACCGCGCGGGGAAGATAGCGGAAGGGCTGGCCGTCGAAGGGGTCCTCGGGAACGCGCGGGAGGTAGTCGGGAACCAGCGCGTCGAGCGCATCGGGCACCCCGCCATGCTCCAGTTCGTAGGCTCGGAGGGCCAGAAACAGCGCCATCCCGTGCAACGACGCATGATGGACGGCGCGCGGGGCGCGGGGGTTCCTTCCGGGGAACAAAAGAAGCACCAATGCACGCCCCACCGGATCACGGCTGCCGAGCCAGAATGCGACCAGGCTATCCGGAATCAGCCGCGCCCGCAAGGTGTCGTATTCCGCCGCAGTCCGGGCGGAATAGGGCTGTTCGGCCAGAACGACCAAGTGCTGATAGTAGGCATGCAGGTTCCGGGTGCTTGCCTCCGGCGTGCTCCCCATCAGAGGAGTCAGGATGACGAACGTCGACCGGGTGAACCAGTGAATGGGCTCGCCCGGACCGCCGCCCAACCAGAGCCGCCTACCATCAATCAATCTGAATTGCCCATAACGGTAGCTTTCGTGAACCAAGCTCATGTGTGCCAGCCAATCGGTGCGCACGGCCTCGACATAGGGTTCCGCCGTGTCGGCATGGGCCAGAATGTCCCGCGCCGCCTGCTTGAGGACAGGAACCGGCACGGGGTAACGGCAGGAAATCAGCCAAGCCGCTTCCATTGCTGCCTGGACATTTATTTGAACGAAGTGATTGATGTGCGATGCCGCTCCCCGGCACCCCATGTCGGCCAGTTGCAGAATCCGGCCGATGCAGAGAAAGGCCCCCTCCCAGTCGCCCGAAGCGGCCTTGACCTGCGCGGCCACGGCAAGCCATGAACATAGCGTGCGGATGAGAGAAAGCTCCGGAAGAGGCATATCGTAACGGTCAACGGTCGGCATCCGGGCGGCGGGATCGGCAAGGATGGCATCGAGCGCGGGGAAAAACGGCTCGTGGAGTTCCAGAATCCGCCGGACATCCCGGCACTGTTCGAGATTCCACGGCGCGTCCTCGGCAAAAGCCGCGTGGGGCAACCGGTAGATGGGCTCGCCGGTGCGGGCATCCAGCAAGGGCTTTCCCGGCGTGCCCTCCTCCTGCATCCCGAGCGAATACTTCCAACCACTGAATATGTCTCCGCCGTCGGTCCTTCCCCCTTGGTCGCCAAAATAGTCTCTCTCACCGAATGTCTCCCCGCCAACGAACCTGTCGCGGACATGGAAGATTCCCTTGGTTTTGAGCCTGCCACCCTCCTGGAAAAAGGGGTCTTCCTCATCGAGCGTGGCGGAGGGAAGGGCATAGAGCGGTTCGGGCACGGGGGCGGGCGGCGGCGGCATGTCCGGCCAGGGGTGGTGGTGGAGTTTCTGCAAGACCAACTCGGCGTTCCCGGAGGTGAACTCCCGGGGCATTCCGGGCCACCACCATGACGGCTTCTTGGCGACGGACTCCGGCGAGCCGAAAAACTCTGCCGGGGGCGGGGGCGGCCGCCCGACGATGGCGAGCAGTTCCCTGTCGAGCAATGTGGGGGTCTGGCGGCTGGCAATGTCGCTCTCGGCGAGATCGACGAGCAGGTTGACCAGGCGCAGGTAGGGGGACTCGGGGCCGAAATCGCTCCGCGCCATAACGGGCCGGGTTGGCTCGACCCGCACGCCCGGCAGCGGCTCGATCCAGGGTCGGCGCAGGCCGAAGAACAGGCAGAGCAGAGTGAACAGGCATACCGCCAAAGCCGCCAACAGCTTCTTCCACCAGGGCCAACCGCGTCTCTCTTCGTCCATGTTGCGGAACTCCTTTGTCTCGGCAGGGTGCCGACGGCGTCAGCATAGCACCCGACCGTCCGCCGCGCAACCATCCGTCCGGAGCCCGAAAAGAGTCCGCCCGGCACCGGTCGGAACCGGCGCCGGGCGGCAAGTCTGGCGGAGAGGGAGGGATTCGAACCCTCGGTACTTTTGGTACACCCGCTTTCCAGGCGAGCACATTCGGCCACTCTGTCACCTCTCCGCGAAGAGGTTGCAGGGAAGCGGATACTATACCGGAAGGGTGGGCCAGTTCAAGCAGGCTACGGCGACGGATTTCCCCTCCGGGGCCTCCCCGATTCCGCACCGAGAAGGAACCTGTTCCTAACCGAATCCTTGCGTGCGCGGTTCATGTTGATGGCAAACGGGACCTTCGGCGCCGAAGGCCCGCCGTGCGAAACAACCGAAGGATCGCGCATGCAGAGCAAAGCCGACCTGCACGTCCACAGCAAGTACTCGAACCGGCCCAGCGAATGGTTGCTGCGGCGCATCGGGACTCCGGAATGCTTCACCGAGCCGGAGGCGGTCTACCGCCAGGCCCTGGCGAGGGGCATGGATTTCGTGACCATCGCGGACCACAACAGCATCGGCGGCGCGCTCGAAATCGCCCATTATCCGAACACCTTCCTCTCGGCGGAGCTGACCACCTACTTCCCCGAGGACCAGTGCAAAATCCATGTCCTCATCCATGGCATTAGCGAAGCCCAGTTCGCCCTGCTCAACGAGGCCCGCGAGAACATCTACGACCTCCAGGCCTGCCTGCGCCGCGAGGACATCGTGCACAGCGTGGCGCATCCGCTCTTTTCGGTGAACGACCGGCTGACGGTGGACCATTTCGAGAAGCTGCTGCTGCTCTTCTCCCGTTTCGAGACGCTGAACGGGACCCGGCACCAGGAGGCGGTCTGCCTGCTGCGGACAGTGCTGGAACGGCTCACTCCCGAGGATCTCGAACGGATGGCGGACCGGCACGGGATTGTCCCGGCCGACCGGGAGCCCTGGTGGAAGTCCTTCACCGGCGGCAGCGACGACCATAGCGGGGTGTACATCGCCTCGGCCCACACGGTCACGCCCAAGGCGGAGACTGTCGAGCAGTTCCTCGCCTTCCTGGCGCGGGGCGAGCACCAGCCCGGCGGCACCCACGGCACCAGCCTGAAAATGGCCCACGGGTTCTACCATATCGCCTACAGCTACTATCGGGACCGGTTCTTCGACAACGGCAAGGGGTCGCCGGTGCTGAACAGCCTGCTCCGCCGCATGGCGCAGGGGGCTCAGGCGTCCGCGCCGCCGCCGAATCTGTTCAAGCGGGTGGCCAAGCGCATCGTCACGCCCTGGCACCGCCGTCGCCTCAGCCCGGTCGAGCGTTCCCTGATCGACCAGTTTTCGGTGCTCTTCCGCCAGCCGGGGGACGAAGCGCGGGAAGCCGTCCTGTCGGACGACCACGCCACCTTCGAGCTGGCAGGCCGCATCTGCCACCAGATCGGCTTCCAGTTCCTCGACCGTTTCGTCCGGAACCTCCAGGAGATGTCGTTTCTGGAAAGTCTCCAGGCCCTGGCCTCGCTGGCCCCGGTGGCGCTCAGCGTCGCCCCCTACATCGCCGCCTTCGCCACCCAGCACAAGGACGGCCCCATGCTCGACGAGGTCCGCCGCCGCTTCGGCCTGCAAGACCATCCCTCGGTGGGTCGCCGGGTCAAGAAGGCCTGGGTGACGGACACCTTCGACGATGTGAACGGCGTCGCCCGCACCATCCGGGTTCTCGGCGGTCTGGCCGGCCGGACGGGCCGCGATCTGACGGTTCTCACCTGTCTGGCCGAGGCCCCGGCCGAGCCGGGGCTCAACCTGCGCAACTTCACCCCGGTCGGGCAGTTCTCGGTCCCCGAGTACAGCCAGCAGCAACTGTCCTTTCCGCCCTTCCTCGAGGTGCTCGAATATCTCGAAACCCAGCGTTTCACCGAGGTGGTCATCTCGACGCCGGGGCCGCTGGGTCTGACCGCCCTGGCGGCGGCCCGTCTGCTCGGGCTGCGGGTGGCGGGCATCTACCACACCGATTTCCCCAAGTACGTTGGCATTCTGACCGAGGACGAGTTCATGGCCCAGGCCACCTGGCGGTTCATGGCCTGGTTCTACGGCCAGATGGATCAGATCTTCGTGCCCAGCGAATGGTACCGCCAGCAACTGGCGGAGAACGGGCTGGGCGGCAAACCCATCGCGGTGATGCCCCGGGGCGTGGACGGCACGGTCTTCTCGCCCGCCAAGCGGGACCCCGGTCATCTGGCCAAGTTCGGCTGCAACGGACACTTCAAATTCCTCTATGTGGGGCGCATCTCGCGGGAAAAGAACATCGACCATCTGATGCGCAGCTTCGACCGCCTGCGGGAGCGCGGGCACGAGGCGGAGCTGATTCTGGTGGGCGACGGCCCGCTGCTTCCCGAAATCCAGCGCAGCCACGGCGCGCGCGGCGATGTCTTCCTCACCGGCTTCCTGCACGGCGAGGAACTCGCCAAGACCTATGCGGGGGCGGACACCTTCGTCTTCCCCAGCACCACCGACACCTTCGGCAACGTGGTGCTCGAGGCCCAGGCCTCGGGCCTGCCCGCCATCGTCGCCAACCAGGGCGGACCGCCGGAAATCGTCGCCCCCCACCAGTCCGGCCTGATTGTGGACATGGCCTCGCCCGAGGGGCTGGCCGACGCCATGGAGCAGGTCTGCCGGGACAGCGGTCTGCGGGCCACCCTCCGCGAGCGGGCGTTGGTCAATGCCGCCGAGCGGAACTGGGGCCGCATTCTCGAGGATTTCTGGAACGAGGGTCGGAACGTCTAGCCCATGCGCATCCTCTGCGTCCTTGTTGCCCTGGCCTGCCTGCTCCGCGCCGGGGACGCCCCGGAAATCCACGACTATCGCGAAACCACCGGCGAAACGGAAACCACCTTCCGCCGGACGCTGCACCGGGAGGCGGACGAGTGGCGTCTCGAATCCCGTTCCGACGACGAGACCCACATGGTCTTCTGCCAGCCCGACGGCAGCACCCGCCAGTGGATTCTCGAACGGGCGGGCACCCGGGTGGTCGCCACGCGGGAGGGCCGGGCACTGCGCCTGGAGGGCACGGTGGACGGCAAGCCCTGCCGACGCAAGATTCCGCTCGGCGACGAGCCCTGGTTGCAGGCGCTGTCTCTTGCCCTGGGCGCTCAAGTGGCCAACGGAGTCCCCGAACAGGTGTTCTGGATGATCCGGCCCGACAATCTCGATGCGCGGAGGCCGGTCGGCAAACAACAAACCGCCCCCCGGACCAGTGGCCCGGGGGGCGGCGGGGATGCGCGGGTTCGGGATTTACTTGGCGTATTCGACGGAGCGGGTCTCGCGGATGATCGAGACCTTGATCTGGCCGGGGTAGCGCATTTCCTTCTCGATGCGCTCGGCCATTTCGCGGGCCATGATGGTGGCCTGGTCCTCGGTGATGTGCTCGGGCCGCACGATGACGCGCAGCTCGCGGCCGGCCTGGATGGCGAAGCACTGCTCGACGCCGCGGAAGGAATTGCCGATGGCCTCGAGGTTTTCGAGCCGCTTGAGGTAGAGGTCGGTGGTTTCCGACCGGGCGCCGGGGCGACCGGCGCTGAGGGTGTCGCAGATGTCGACCAGGGCGGCGTAGAGGCTTTCCTTCTCGCAGTCCCCGTGGTGGGCGGCCACGGCGTTGATCACGTCGCGCTCCTCGCCGGCCCGCTTGAGCAGGTCGGCGCCGATGGCGGCATGGGAGCCCTCGACCTCGTGGTCCACGGCCTTGCCGATGTCGTGCAGCAGGCCGGCCCGCTTGGCCTTGCGCTCGTCCAGCCCGATCTGGGCGGCGATGACGCCCGCCAGATTGGCCACCTCGATCGAGTGCATGAGCACGTTCTGGGAGAAGCTGTAGCGGTACTTGAGCTGGCCGATGAGCTTGATGATGTTGGGCCGGAGCCGGGTGACGCCCAGCTCGTCCACGGCGGCCTGCCCCGCCTTCTGGATTTCGTTGTTCACTTCCTTGGTCACCTTCGCCACCATCTCCTCGATGCGGCTGGGGTGGATGCGGCCGTCGGCGATGAGTTTCTCCATCACCTGGCGGGCAACCTCGCGGCGGACGGGGTCGAAGCAACTGATGACCACCGCCTCGGGCGTGTCGTCGATCAGCAGGCTGACGCCGGTCGCGGCCTCGATGGCGCGGATGTTGCGGCCCTCGCGGCCGATGATGCGACCCTTCATCTCGTCGCTGGGCAGGGGGATGGTCGAGGTGGTCCGCTCGTAGGTGCAGTCGCCGGCGTAGCGCTGCATGGCGGTGACCATGATCTCCTGGCCTTCCTCCATGATCCGCTGGGCGCTTTCCTCCTGGAAGCGGCGGATAAGGGCGGCGCGGTCGGCCTCGAGGCTGTCCTCGAGGCAGCGCAGGAGCTGCTCGCGGGCCTCCTCGCGGCTGAGCCCGGCGACGCGCTCGAGTTCAGCCACCTGCTTGCCCATCATTTCGTCCAGCTCGTCGTTCCGGAGTTTGAGCCGGTCCTCGGTGGCGCGCAGGCGCTCGTCGCGCTTGTCGAGTTCGCGGGAGCGTTCCTCGAGGGAGTCCGACTTGCGGTCGAGATTGGTCTCGCGGGTCGAGAGCCGGTCCTCGATCTTCTGCATCTCGCGCCGGGTGTCGCGGGTGGACTTCTCGAATTCGTCGCGGCTGCGGAGCAGCTCTTCCTTGGCGTTGGCCTTGGCTTCGTTGAGGATGGCCTCGGCCTTGATCTTGGCGCGCTGGAGTTCCTCCTCGGCGCTGGCCACCTCCTTGCGGCTGCGGAGCAGCGACAGGGCGAAGCCGACCAGCGCGCCGACGAGCAGCACGACGGCCAGAATCAGAGCGAGGACGGACCCGCTGATGTCCGCCCCCGGGAGGGGCAGGCTCAGGCTGGGCTGGAGGGCGGGGAGTGAGAGGAATTGGGACATGGGTTCTCCTTTCTCGGCTGCGGTGCGCGGGGCACCTGCGGGGGCTCGAACAGACGGTGTTCCGACACCACCATGGTCAGGATGGCGTCGTGCGGTTCGGCAGGGACGGCGGGCAGAATCTGCCAGTCCTGGGCCACGCCGATGCGGGGGCCGGCCACGCCCGCCAGCAGGCGGTCGTAGTAGCCCGCGCCGCGGCCCAGGCGATGTCCCTGCGGGTCGAAGGCCAGGCCGGGAACCAGCCAGACCGTGGCCATCCCCCGAAGGTCCGCAGGGTCTTCGGGGGGAAGCTCGGGACGCGGCTCGCGGATGCCGTAGTGCCCGCGGGCCAAATCCTTCTCGGGGTTCGCGATCGCCACCATCCGGTAGCACCGCGCGGCCGCGTCGTAGCGCGGCATGACAACCTTTCCTCCTTGGCGCAGTTTGTCTTCGATTACCTCTTCAATGGGAATTTCATCCGCCATGGCCGCGTAGGCCGCCAGGACCGTTGCCTGGCGGACGACGGGAAGGGCCAGCAGGCGTTGGCTCACACACTGTCCGATGGCCGCCAGCGCCTGCTGGGCGATGGTGGCCAACCGTTCCCGGGCCCAAGCCCGGATGCCCGCCTTGTCGGTTGCCGCCGGCGCGCCCATCAGGCCACCTCCGCCGCAACCCGGTCCCCGCCGGCGGCGCCGTCCAGCCGGACGGCGGCGCGGCGCGGGCGCCGTTCCCTCATCCTGCATGGTTGCGCGAGCCAAGCGTTCCACAAGACCAGACCATCCTTGCTGTTTGTCCAGGAACCGTCGGGTGCCCGGGCAGGGATGGGGCTCGGCTGGTTTTCGTTGCGCCGCTTCTCGGCGAGGGTTGCGCCCGGAGGGAAATACCCCGGGCCGTCCGCTCACCGGCGTCGGAACCGTCGGCCAGGCGGGGACGGGGGGGAACATGCCAACCACCCCTCGCCGCCGGCGGCGGCCAAAGGTAGCGTCAACCTGTTCATCCACTTCCGTGCTTGCGCCATGTTCGTCGTTTCCGAAATCGTACCATCTCGCGCCGTCGGCCCCGGAAGCGGAACCGGCGGCGGGATCGTCCAAAAAAACGGGCACCAAAACCTTGAGACCGAGCGAGGCATCCTCGCCAAAAGGCAATTCGACAGTATGTGAAAGCGACCGGAAAATACCGAATCGCTAATAAACTAACGTAGGACGCGTCCGCCGCCTGTCAACAGTCCGCGCGACGAAAGTGGCCATATTGTCTCCGGAACCGGTTGAAAAGCTACTTGGTCTTGCCGAAATCGACGCGCCGGCGCTGGGTGCCGGAGGCGAGGGGGATGGTTTCGCCGTCGCCGCCGGGGAGCCGGAGGACGCCTTGGGTGTTGGCGGGGAGGGTGACGGCGAGGTCGTAGCCCTGGCCGTCGCGCCGGTACTCGACGGTCACGGGGCCGCGGATGGTGGGCACCCGGGCCGAAAACTGTTCGAGAGCACCGGGCTGGGGGGCGACGAGAATGCGGGCGAAACCGGGTTCGAGGGGGCGGACGCCGGCCAGCCAGCGGGGGATGACCCCGGCGGGGGCGGCACCCCAGGCGTGGTTCCAGTCGAGGTTGTTCTTGTACTTCCAGTCCCAGGCCTCGAGGGTCACGGTCGAGCCGGCCCGCAGCATGTTCAGCCAGCCCCGGTCGTGGTCGGCGGTCATCAGGGACAGGGCATGGTCGGCCTCGCCGTGGAGATAGAGGGCCTCGAGCAGATGGTGCGCGGCGTAGACGCTGCACGCCATGCCCCGCGATTTGACGAAATCGACGACCCGGCGGACCCGGGGCGGGGGCACCAGCCCGAAGAGCAGGGGGAAGAGGTTGGCGTGCAGCGAGGCATGCTCGCTGCCCTCACCGTCGAGATAGACCCCGCGCTCCGGGTCGAAAAGCAGGCTGTTGATGGACTGGCAGACCTGCTCGGCCTGCCGCCGGTATTCGGCGCTGTCCCCGTCCTGGCCCACCTGTTCGGCGATCCAGGCCATGAGTTTGAGGGCCTGGAAGTGGAAGGCCTGGACGACGGTGTTGACGGGGCGCATGTCGTGGCCGTCGCGCTCGCCCTGCCCGCCCTGGGTGAAGGAGCCGGGGGGCCAGTCCACGATGTCCCTGAGGGGCCGGTCGATGTAGACCGAATCGAGGACGGCCTGGGTGAGCAGCCCGGTCTCGACGCTGATCAGGCCGTCGGCCCGCGCCAGGGAGCGGAGGGTCTTGGCCTGGAGGTCGGCATAGCGGGCGCGCAGGGAGCGGTCGTCGCCGGTGTACTCGAAATCCGCCCAGGCAATGAGAATCGAATGAAGAATCCACTCGGTGGGCCAGGTGGGGCGGGTGATGAGGAACTCGTGGGAGACGCGGGCCATGGCGTATTCGGCATCGACCCCGTAGTGGGCGAGCTGGTTGATGAAGGCGTCGGCCTCGTAGGCGATGCGCTCGCGGTCGCCGTCCACGTAGATGCCGGTGAAGCTGGTGGCCTTGATGCTGTGCTTGCACAGGTCCCAGACCTGGTCGAGTTCGGGCGAGGAGCTGGCGAAGGCCGACGCCTCGTCGGCAAAGGGGTAGAAGGTGTCGAGGCGGCGAATCTCCCCGGCGGCCAGGGGCCGGGGCAGACCGGTGATTTCGGCATAGCGGAAAGGGAGGACCTCGCCGACTCCCGCCGGCATGGGCACGGCCGGGGGACAGGTGGTGTTGCGCTTGTCGGAGGGGATTTCGAGCCGGTACTCGCGCTGGCCGGCCAGCAGGGCGAGGCCCAGCTCGCGGTAGCGGATGCTGCCCTTGGGCTGGCGTTCGAGCGTGTCCGCCCCCGCCAGACATTCGCCCAGAGCCACCCGGATGTCGCCGGGCGCGACCGGCCCCGTGAAGCGCAGGACCACGGTACCGAACATGGCCTTGCCGAAATCCACGAAATCCACCCCGTCCGCGCGCCGGACCACGCGCGCCGGGGCCGCCTCCCGCTGGACCACGGGTTCCCCGACCGCCCGGTAGGGGAGGAACTCCGCCGCCGTGCGGAACCCCTGCCAGGGGCTCCAGGGGCTTTCCTCGCCGCGCTGGCTCCAGGTCTTCACCCGCCATTGGCAGGCGGTTCCGGACGGCAGATCGGGACCGGCGAAGGCCACGGCCACCGACTCGTCGGACTCGGTTTTCCGGGAGTCCCAGAGCAGCGTGCCGCCGCCCTCGACCTGAATCCGGTAGGCCGCCTGCATGGTCTCGGGAGCGCCGTCGTTCACCACCCAGGAGAAGACCGGCCGGGCGGTGGCCAGCGGCAGGTCGCCGGGGCGGCGGAGCAATTCGCAGCGCAGGTCCGAAGGGGCGGAGGCAGTGGGCATCGGGAAACTCCGGATGAACAGAAAAGAGCTACACCATACACGCCGGTCAGTGCCGGCGCGACCGCCAGCGCTCGGCGGTCTGGGCCAGCCATTCGGCCAGGGCGTTGAGCCGGAACCAGCGGTCCAGCCGGGACCGGCGCAGATGGATGGCCTTCACCGGGCAGAATTCGTGGCAGCAGTAGCAGCGGATGCAGGTGCCCTGGTCCACCCCGCCGTTCCCCCGTTCGGGATCGATGGCGGGCGGACGGACCGGGCAGCCGTTCTTGCAGGCGTTGCAGTGGACGCAGAGAGCGGGATCGATTTCGGGCCGGGCGGTGAGAACCCGCCGCACCCCCACGGCCAGCCGTTTGGGCAGGGGGAGGATATCGAGCACGCTGTGGGTCCGGGGGGGTGGCTGGTAGTCGGGCACGCGCAGCTCGGCGAGCGGGGTGCCGTGCAGCTCGATCCGGGCCAGGTCGCCGACCCCGTAGCCCACCCGCCGGGCCGCGCGCATCAGGGGCAGGCTTCCCGGATCAATGC
>LVAZ01000352.1 GCA_001603055.1 Victivallales bacterium Lenti_02 | reverse complement strand
CCCGCGCCTGCACCACCACCGGCAGGAGATTCTCCTCGACCGCGTAGCCGCCCAGCACTGGCAGAATGCCCAAGACACTGGTAACCTATGGCAAGTAGAGTAATGGTATAGCCGATGTCCCCAACGCATGGAGGATACGGGCATGAACACCCACGCTTACTATAGCCAGAAGCAGACCCTCATTGGCCTTCCGTTCATCTCCGCTCCCCCTGCCTGCCATCATCCCTACCCGCCTTATGCGGAATCACCAGATGCCGAGGGGGAACATCCCATACCGCCGCAAAAAAACCTCTTAACATACTCCCCCCAAAGGAGAAACGAGACAAAACTTCAGCAGAAACGCGGTGAGCGTTTTCGCCTTGTCCAGCACGAGCGGGACTATGTGAACCTCAGCCGATGGATGGGACACGACCTAGCGTTTCAAACCGGACAGCACAACCACTCAGCTCCGGTGGTCAAGCAGGTGCGCGACAGCTTCGGTGCGCACGAACAAGGTCCGACTATCACCACCAGCGACTTAAGCCCTGGAGCCATCGAGGAGGCGGCTCAGCCCGGCACGACTACCATCGCCCTGATGAATGGAGAACAGCTTGTGATGCTGCCGATGGCACACGGCATCGGTGTCCACCGCTCCAAACCAGATGTGTTCGAGACCGATGAAGTGTTTTCGATGGGATGAGGCGTGATATGAAGGCGGCAAAAGGCTCACAAAAATACTGTCACAGATCGAAATTAAAGGCGCAAAAATTTAGGTGCGAATGTAAATGAGGGGAAATCTTCCAAAACCGATCAAGAAGCAACGCGAGGTGTTGTACATGCCTTCAGCAGGGCACACTGCCGTACTCGGAACTGCTGGAAGTGGTAAGACCACACTCGCTCTCTATCGGGCTGCCTATCTTTCCGAACCGTCGATGCCACATGCTGGAAGGACGCTGCTTCTGACATTTAACAAAATGCTTGTCACCTATCTTAAGTATCTCAATCCCATTGATCTACAGTATGTTAAAGTTGAAACCTACCATGCATTCGCACGAGGTTACCTCAACAACCGTGGCAAAATGAGTAGGAATTGCATTTGCGACCCTGACGACAGAAACGCATTCATTTCCCAAGCAGTTAAAGAAGTCGAATCCGGCTACGAACCGTCAAAATTCTTCGAGAGACCACTTGAATTTTTCTCGGATGAAATCCAGTGGATTTTCAGCCATGGAATCACTTCCCAAGAGGAATATGTGGAAGCGGAGCGCGTTGGGCGTATCGGCACAAATCTTTCCCGCAAGCTTCGGCCACTCATGTACGAGATTCTCAACAGCTATCTCAACATTCGAACTGCCGCCGGAAAATTGTATGACTGGGATGACATCGCTATTGCTGTGCGAAGAGAGTTCGATGAGGATTCCTCGGCCCGTTTTTATAAGCACATAATCGTTGATGAAGGGCAAGACTTCTCCCCAGAGATGATTCGCTCGCTGGCGGCAGCAATCCCTGGGGATGGTTCGCTTTCGTTTTTCGGGGATGTTGCTCAGCAAATCTATGGACAACGGATGAGCTGGCGCTCCGCAGGGCTGAACATCCCACAGCAGTGGTTCTTCAAAGAAAACTATCGAAACACAAAACAGATCGCCCAGTTGGGTTTAGCCATTTCCAAGATGCCTTTTTTTCAGGATATTCCTGATTTAGTTGAACCGACATCACCTAGGGCCGACGGTGCCTTGCCTACCTTAGTCGACTGCACAGACAAGGATCAGCAGGTTGAAATCGCACTTCGGGCAGCACGTAGTGCTGGGAAAACTCAGAGTGTTGCCATCCTCGTTAAAGACAGAGCCCAAGAACAGATTTTTTCCCCTGCCCTGGGAGCAAACGCTACCCGATTACACCGCGACCTTCAGACATGGAATGACAGCCCCGGCATTTACCATGGCACCTATCATGCGGCTAAGGGGCTTGAGTTTGACGTTGTGATACTTCCTTTCTTGGAGGCGGACAATCTTCCCGATCCGAACTACATAGCATCTCACGGGAAAGAGGATGGCCTGACGCATGATGGTAGACTTCTTTATGTGGCGGTAACAAGAGCAAAAACGAGCTTGATCCTGCTCTACACTGGGGATCTCACATCACTGCTACCCGTTGACGAATCCCTCTACCAGAGGGTCAAGCCATGAACTTGATTCAACAGGAGTGCGTCAAACGTGGAATCACTCGGATCTGCCATTTTACGCAGTCGAGGAACCTCGCTCATATTTTTGACGATCCTCTCGGTCTTTGTTCGAAGAGAACGCTTCAGCAACATGATATGCCGCATAATCCGACCGACCCAGACCGATATGACGGGCGGGATGAACTGATTTGCTGCTCTATCGAATATCCGAACACTTATTACTTCGCGAAAGTCCGGGAACAAGACCACTTGTTCAAAGACTGGGTAGTGTTGATGATCGACCCCAGCTACCTGTGGCACCCTGAGACTTGCTTTTGTCCGTGCAATGCCGCCCGATCTCGCGGTGCTTATATTAAAAAAGGGATAAACGGGTTTCTATCACTTTATGCGGCCACATCCCCTGGGATTAATTTTTCCCGTCCTGACGGACACCTTCCCGCTGCACCAACCGACATCCAGGCGGAAGTTCTCCTTAAAGACCCGATCCCACATGATTCAATTATCGGCATTGCAGTTCATACAGAAGAACAGGCTCATCGCGAAATATGCAGATTGAAGCTCCAGGGAATAACACTTGACAAACTAATTTACATCGCTCCGGACTTTTTCAATAAGGCGCACCTCTCGTGCTTGATTCAACGCGGAGTCCGAGCGCCGGAAACCATATATGGAAACGGAGGCCCACATGGCCGATAACAACACAATAACGCTAAAAACAAGCAAAGGCGTCGGAGCCATGCTTGGGGCTGCTTTTGGTGACGCACTGGGTTGGCCCAATGAGCGAATTGCCAAGTCAAACGCCTCAGAACAAACCCAAGGCCGCCTGCATGATTTCAAGAGATGGACTCGACGCTCCGGTGGCCGCTTTTTCCCCCATGAAGAGATCATCGAGGAAGGCGAATACAGCGACGACACCCAACTCATACTCGCTCTCAGTCGGTCTTTACAGAAAGGCGAAGCGTGGTGGGAACATTTCACACAGGTGGAGTTGCCCTTTTGGTCTGTTTATGAGCGTGGTGGTGGCGGAGCAACAAAAAGATCTGTGGAGTCATGGCTGGATGGTGTAAAGCCATGGAGTCCTAACCGGAAACCGCAGGATGTGAAGCGATATTACGACGCGGGTGGAAACGGTGTCGCGATGCGCGTTCTCCCTCACATCTTGCGTTTGGGCGAAATAGAATTCCCCAAAATAGCCACCAACATTTTCCTTGATGGCATAGCCACACATGGACACCCTCGGGCGCTATTGGGCGCTTTGACTTACGGTTTCGCGCTTTGGGCGGCTTTTCGCAAGGATTCGAAACTGGCTTATGGCGAATTGGTTGAAGAATTGGTTAAGAACGTGGATATCTGGTCTGCTCTTCCGGCCACACCGGGCATACCGCCAGAATGGAAGAGCCAAGCGGAAAAAAGTCTTCAGGACTACATGAAACTTTGGGGGTCGGCCAAAGCTGAGGTCATGGAGTATCTTGAAGCCTGCCGAGCTGAACTCTCGAAAGGGGCTTTGAGTCTCGATGACGATCTACTGAAAAAACTCCAATGCTTCAACAGTAAGATAAGCGGGGCCGGAACCGTTGCCGCGATAGCCTCCGTGTATCTGGCATCCCGGCACGCTGCTGATCCAATTAATGGCGTGGTAAAGGCAGCCTTCGCCATTGGTTCGGACACCGATACAATCGCCTCAATGACGGGTGGCCTGCTCGGCTGCATCAATGGATCCGACTGGCTATCACCTGTGAAGCAAGGCATTCAAGACGCTGCCTACATCGAGAAAAATGCATTTAAATTAGCAAGCGGATATATTGATGACAAACCTACTCATGAAGTTGTTAAGAAATCCCTGCTCAAGAATTGGGTTGATGATGTTGTAATTGCTCCTGATTCGAGCGAAGTGAGCCTCCCTGATCGCAGAAAGGCCAAGGTAAATCGAAGTCGCGACTACATTGGATGCAGCGGGAAGTTCAAAGTCGAATTCCGACGTTTTACCACCGAAGACGGCCAAACCATCTATCTGAACAAGATTTCAAAGGGCGATTTCGGTCCAATAACCGGTAACCCGAAGCAAGCCAACGTATCTCACCAGCAGTCTCTTGCTAAAAGTCTTGGATGCGGCTCAAAGATACCTGTGGACTCATTCGAAAGAGCCGTTTGGTTCTATCGTGACTGCCTTGGCTTAACTGTTAAGAAACAGAGCTCGGATGTGGTTGTTTTCGACCAAGGACTCGTTTTAGTTCCTTTGAGCTATACGAACAATATTTCTCAAGGGATTCAACTTCGAGCGATGCTCTACATTCAGGCAACGAACATTGCTGAGCGTTTTCGGTGGGTTAAGGAAAGCGATTTGCAGATCGTTTCGGCGTTGGCTACGTGGGGGAAATCCGCAATTTCTTTTTTCAGATGCCTTGACCCGGATGGCAATGTCGTTGAGGTCTTTTCGGCAGATGGGCAATGACTTGATGGTTAGGCGCTCCCAGGAATCCCTCGTTGGCCAGCTCGTCGGAGACGCACTCGGCAGTCTGGTCGAGTTTTAATCGCCGGAGGATATCCGCCGCAGATGCCCGGAGGGCATACGGGAACTAACCGACGACGGCATCCTGTCAGAAGACGAAGATTGGGCTTACTAGGTTTCTACCTCGTGGATGGGGGTGTACCGGGCCGGATGCGCCTAGGATCGCCGCTCTCCGAACGGTAATTTTGCGCGTTGGCTGCACGATTGGCTGACCATCGGCAAGACGGGGCTGCTCAGGCGAGCGGCGGTCCCAGGCACCGTCGGCCTTGCCATGTCTTCGGAACCGGGAATCAGCCCACCACGGCGGTGCCGGCCTCGGCCTCGAACCGGTAGTCGCCCACCGCCACCTTCCAGATCGCCAGGGACTTGCCGATTTCCTTGGGGACCAGGGTGAAGTCCACCGTGATCGGGGTGCCCGCCGCNNGGCAGACAAAGGGCTCCAGGGACTGGGCATAGGGGAAATTCAGGCTATCCACCCGCCACATCTCCTGGGCCTTGGCCAGCAGATGCTCGGCCTGCACTTGGTTGCAGCCGCAGCGATAGTCGCGGCTGACCGCCCGTTCGGCGGCGGCGAACTCGAAACCGTAGGGATAGCTGGCCCAGAAATCCAAATCCTGCCGCACCTGCCGGTCGTGC
>LVAZ01000035.1 GCA_001603055.1 Victivallales bacterium Lenti_02 | reverse complement strand
GGCGTGGTGGCCAGCGAGGCGAAGCCCGCCACCGTGGTCAGGCTGGTGTAGAGCATGGGCATGAACAGGTGCCCGATCACATGCCGCACCGCCTCCTTCTTGTCGTTGAAGCGGTGGTACACGTCGAAGAATTCGCTGAGGATGTGGACCGAGTCCGCCACCGAGATGGGCATCAGGAAGATGGCGATCATGGAACTCATGATGTGGACATCGTAGCCGGAGCCGATCAGCAGCCCCATGGTGCAGAGGATGGTGACGACCGCCAGGACCATCGGCGCCACGATCAGCGACAGCCGCCGGAAGAAGAGCAGCAGCAGCAGGAAAATCGCGAGTCCCGCCAGCGGGGCCGAGGTGGCCATCTGGACCAGCATCTCGACCCCGAAGGTGTCCTCGGCCACGGGCAGGCCGGTGATGTGGACCTGGTCCGCGGCGGGCCAGTCTTTGGTCAGTTCCCGGACCAGAGTCGCCACATTGTGGCTGAAGGTCTTTTCGGTGAGGGGGATGTAGAGGCAGAGGGCCTTGCCGTCCTCGGCCACCAGCGTGCCCTTGTAGAGGGGGTTGCCCAGGGCGTCGTCCCGGATCGTCCGCGCCTCCTCGCGGGTGCGCGGCGGGACGGGCATGAGGTACTCCTGGAGCAGGGAGCCGAACTCCGCCTGCTTGAGGTTGTCCACCACGCTCGGCGCGATCAGCTCGCGGCCCACGATGGCGCTTTCCCCGTCCGCCATGAACAGCCGGTTCGGATCGTGGCGGAAGGCGAAGTTCAGGACCCGCTGCCAGCGGCTGGCGGGGCGCAGGTCGAGCGTGCGGGTTTCGCCGCCCGCCTGCACCTGGGGCAAGCCGTCGGGGCCGGGGCGCAGGCTGAGCAGTTGCTCGGTGAGCACATGCACCCGCCCGAGGGTGCCGGGGTTGAAGATGCCGTCCTCGTCCTCTTCGTTCACCACCCCGGCGATGACGAAGTCGTAGAGCGCGTATTTCTCCTTGACCTCGTCATGGAACACCCGCACCGGCTCGTCGTGGGCCAGCATGTTCTCCGGATCGTTGTCGAAGCGGACCTTGGGAAACTGCGAGGCCAGCCCCAGCGTCACGATCAGGATCAGCGCCATGACCAGCTTGGGACGGCGCAGGGAGAACTGGGTGAGCCAGAGTTTCATAGTCTATTCCTTGATTCCTCGGTCAATTCGATAAACATGATCCGGAAAACGGATGAAATCAATGCGGGGGGAGGGGGAAGGCAGATTTGAAGGGCTATCTGAGCAGACCGCCGAGTATCGCCTTTTCGTCCCGGCCCACCTGCTCGCCCATGACCCGGGCGATGTTGCCGCCGAACAGACGCCCCATCAGGCCCGTGTTCATTTTCGAGACGTACACCTTCCCGTCGTCGCCCTGCCACACGGAAACCCGGCAGGGCATGAGGCTCGACACGTGGCGGTCGGTGGTTAGCACATCCTTCGCGTATTCCGCCTTGCACAGGGTGATGATCCGGACTTGCGGGGTCAGTTCGACTCCTTGCCGGGCCATGGACTGGTTGAGGTTGGTGGTGCCCGAGGTGGTCCACCCCTCGCGGCCGATGGCCTGCTCGATGGCGGTCACCGTCTCGTCGAATCCCAGTCTGCTTTCGTGCGTCACCAGCATCAGGCGGGGCATCAGCGAAACCACCAGGATGCCGCAGACGGCCATCCCGGCCACCATGCCGCCAATGCCCCACGCCAGCGGTTTGATCCACACCTTGCTCTTGGACTGTCCGTTTTCCATCATCGGGGTCGCTCCATTCTAGCGTTTGGTTCAGTTTTTCTCGGCTTGGGCGAGGGCGTTCAGCAGGGTTTTCGCGGTCTGGACCCCCACGAAGCGCTCGACCGCTTGGCCGTCGCGCAACACCAGCAGGGTCGGGATGGACTGCACCCCGAAGCGCGCCGCCAGCCGGGGCGCCTCGTCCACGTTCACCTTGGCGACCGTGGCACCCGCCGGAACCTGCAGCGCCACCTCGTCGAGAATCGGCCCCTGCATCCGGCACGGGCCGCACCAGGGTGCCCAGAAGTCCACCAGCACCACGCCCTTCTCGGCCACGGCGGCGAAGTTCGACTCGTTCAACTGCTGTACGGATGCGTTCGACATGGGTCGTTCTCCTTTGGTTGGGTTTCACGCACACCCGACCATTGCAGAACCCATGCCAAAACGAAACCAAGAGGAAACCGGCAGCAAGTTGCGCAACCAAGCGCAACCAGGTGCGCCACCAGGACGGATGGAACGGTTGGTTCTCCGGGGCATGGTCCCCGATTTCAGCCCACTTGCGCGGACCATCCCGTGTGGAGTGTCCGCAAGGTGTCGAAGATACTCTCGATGACCGCGTCCCTGCCGTTGAACAAGGCGTCGGGGCCACCGGCGTGGAGATGGCTGAAGGGGGGCTCGTACAGGGCGGCGGCTGCCATGACCCCTCGGGCCGTGAGCTGTTCGACGATCATCTCGACAAAGCGGATTTGCGGCGGGGTGAGGCTGCGGTCGTTGAGGAACCGGGCGAACAGAGCCTGCGCGGCCCCTCGGTCCATCCCCACCATGCTCCGCACGAAATGGGCGAGCGAGGGTGCCCCGCTGCGGGCCAGCAGGCCCGAGAGCAACGAATCCCCGTCGTCCTCGCCGATGGCGACGAGAATCTTCTCCAACTCCTGCAAGTCGATCGGCGTCAAGCTCTTGTTCATGCGCAGCCGCTGGATCACGATGTGGTCGAGATGCTTGGTCAGATAGTCCTTGACCTTCTTCTCGTATTGTCCCCCGGTCATTTTCGGCAGATGGACAAACTCCTCGTCGCGGACGTCGAGCACTTCGTCTTCGAAGTCGGTGTAGACGATGGTGCGCCGTTTGCGGTCGAGGAAAGGCACCAGGCCACGCAGGCGCAGGCGCAGGTCCTCGATCGCGGCGAGGCCGATATCCTCCCAGAAGGCGCTCTCCTGGAGGGCGGCAAGGTAGTCGAGCTGGGCGGCCACCGCCGGGATCGCGGCTTTCTCCTCCAGTAGCATGGCGATTTCCACGACCCGTTTCCGGCATCCCTCGAAGGCGGCTGTGCGTCCCTCCGCCAAGGCCAGTTGCATGCGCAGGGCAGTCAGATCGAAGAGGCGGGACTCGATGTCGTCGGCCTCGGGCTCGCCGGGCAGTCCCGCGATCTCCCGGTGGAGAGTCTCCCGGTCCGTCTCCGTCAGCCGGTCCCAGACCGCGCGGTTCCGGAAACGCTCCACCGCCTCGCCGTGCAGACGGACGATGAAGTTCTCCTGGTTCATGGCCGCCACTTCCCGGTGCAGGGCATCGGCGAGGGCCTGTCCGAACCCAGTGCCGTCCAGTTCGGGAACCGTCTGGAGATGGCCGAGCAGCTCGACGCGGGCGCGGAAGATTCGGGTGCCCAGCGGAGCGCTGTCGCCGCCCTCGATCCCGGCCGGATTCTCGCGGAAGAAGTCGAAGTTGAAGCAGAAGTCGAAGACCCGGAAGTTCTCCTTGTCCTCGCCGGGGCCGAAAAGGTCCGGGCAGAGGCGCGTCCCCCGCCCGATCATCTGCCAGAATTTGATCTTCGAGTAGACCGGTTTGAAGAAGACCAGGTTGGCCACCTCGGGGATGTCGATGCCGGTGTCCAGCATGTCCACGGAAATGGCGATGTGCGGGGCCTTGTCCTTCATCGAGAAATCGTCGATCAGGGTCTGCGGATAGGTGGCGCGGTTGTCGATGACGCGGGCGAAGTGCCCGGCCTGCTGCGGGTAGTGGTGGTTGAAGCGTTCCTCGATGAAGGCCGCGTGGTCGTGGTTGCGGGCGAAGACGATCGTTTTGGCCAGCCGGTCCCCGCCATCCACCTTGTGGCCGTTCTGCATGAGATGCCGGAGCGCCTGGTCCACGGTGTCCTGGTTGAAGAGCCAACTGTTGATGGCGGTGGCGTTCACCCTCTCGGGCAGCCCGCGCTCGTCCGTCTCGTCGCCCCAGTCCAGGCTTTCCCACTGGGCCTTCTCCTCGTCGCTCAGCGAATCGTAGTCGATGCCGTCGCGGGGGAACTTCAGGTCCACCTGCTGGACGCGCGGCGGCACCAGGAAGCCGTCGGCGACCGCCGTCGCCAGCTCGTAGGCGTCGGTCGGCACCCCGGTTTCCAGTTCGAAGAGGTCGTAGGTGTTCCGGTCCACCTCCTCGCGGGGAGTCGCGGTCAGGCCCAGCAGCAGCGAGTCGAAGTAGCGGAAAATGGCCCCGTACTTCTGGTACACCGAACGGTGCGCCT
This sequence comes from Victivallales bacterium Lenti_02, assembly GCA_001603055.1. GTDB lineage: Bacteria > Verrucomicrobiota > Lentisphaeria > Oligosphaerales > Lenti-02 > Lenti-02. Next base: position 1,852 of record LVAZ01000035.1, on the reverse strand, counting down.
CGTCGATGATCACCAGGTCGAAATGGCCGACTCCGAACCGTGCCTCGCCGCCGTCGGTCTGGTCGATCAGGCCCATCATGGTCGGATAGGTGCAGACATAGACGCGCCCCTCGATGTCCTTTTCGGTGACCAGATTCACCGGGCTGGAATCCGGGAGATGGGATTTGAAGGCGTTGGCCGCCTGCCGGACCAGGGGAATCCGGTCGGCCAGGAAGAGTGCCCGTTTCACCCATCCCGCCCGTTGCAGCGCGTCCACTAGGGCGATGGCCGTGCGGGTCTTGCCGGTGCCGGTGGCCATCACCAGAAGAGCCTTCCGCCGGGACTGGGTGAACTGCGCGAAGATGCTGCCGATGGCCCGTTTCTGGTAGTGGCGTCCGGCGATGGCGTCCTTGACCCCGGAGACCGCGAGTTCGGCCCGCTGCGTGCGGCGCAGGATCAGGCGGGCCAGTTCGTCCTTCTTGTAGAACCCGGCCACTCGGCGCGGCGGATAGGCCGTGTCGTCCCACAGGTGGGTCTCGTAGCCGTTGGTGTAGAAAATGATCGGGCGCTGCCCGTGCATCGCTTCCAGGCAGTCGGCATAGAGCTTGGCCTGCTGCCTGCCCCTGGCCGGGTCCGCCGTGGTCCGCTTCGCCTCGACCACCGCCAGCGGCTTGTCGTCGTCGCCCCAGAGAACATAGTCGGCGAAGCCGATGCCCTGGGCGTTGGGCATGCCGGTGACTTCGTATTCCCGGTCCCGCTTCCGGTCCAGGGGCCAGCCGGCGCGGCGCAGCTCCACATCGATCAGGTGGCGGCGGGTCTCGGCCTCCGAATAGTCGTGCGGGTCGGGTTGCCGCTCGCTGGCGGCGCGGATTTCCGCCAACTGGGCGCGCAGGGCCTGCAACTCGGCATCGAGGGCGTCGCGCTCCTCCTGTTCCTTGAGCGCGGCCTGGTTCCGCTCGGCCAGTTGCTTCTCCAGTTTCTCCAGCTCGCTGCGCGGCACCGTTTCGGCACCGGCGACAGGCTGGGGGATGCGCTCGTCCCGCCAGGCGGCACCCGCCAGGGAGGCGTCGGGCGCGTAGGTGCGGGTCAGCCAATAGCAGAGATGGTGCAGTTCCTTCACCGCCTGCAAGGCGTCCTGCTGCCGCACCGGACGGCTGTGATGCACGGCCTGATTCCCCTGCTGGTGGATCAGGCGGGCCTTCTGGAACACGGCCTCGGGCAGCAGATTCTGGAGACAGGGCGCATGCAGCAGAGCCCCCAGCCCCGTGTCGTAGGGCCGCTGCAACGCGGTATCGTGCCGGTACAGCCAGTGGACGAACCGTTCGAGCGCGAAGCGGGCATGGAAACAGGCCGCCCGTGGATCGCCGAGAAGCTGGCGCTCCGCCAGGATGGCGGATTCCGCGAGTTCGGCGAAAAGCTCGGGCACGAAGGCGAAGTTACCCATGGGCGGGGCCTCCTGGGCCGGAGGGCTGCTGCTGCCGACTGCGGGAACGCACCCGGTAGAGGCGCTCGGTGAACCCGCCCTCCCGCTCGAACGCCGCCGACAGGGCTTGCAGGTGGCGGTCCAGCAGATAGCCCGCCACCGTGACCAGCGTGAGCGCCGCATTCGCGGACAGTTCCGCGTAGAGCGGGTGGAAGGGGAGGGAAGTGGACCCAGTGGACGCAGTGGACCCAGTGGGGGAGGCGGTTGGACGGCTGTTGCCTGGCGTCTCCCGGGCGACTTCCTTCACCCAGGCGGCGACCGCGTCGGCGGTCTGTGGACGGGCTTCCACCAGCCGCTGGCGCAGCGGGTGGTGGCGGTCCCACTGCGCCAGACCGTGCTGCCGCAGGAAGTCCTCGTAGTCCAGCTTCAGTTCTTCGAGGCTGGCGCGGG
>LVAZ01000351.1 GCA_001603055.1 Victivallales bacterium Lenti_02 | reverse complement strand
GAACCGTCCTGCTCACCGTCTCCAGCCGCGAGCGGCGGCAGGTGCTGGTGGACGTCGCCCGCCGCTTCGCCGACCTCGGCTTCCGCATCCTCGCCACCGAGGGGACCGCCAAGCATCTGGCCGAAAACGGCATCGCCACCGAGCGCGCCTTCAAGCTCGGCGAAGGCCGTCCCGATCTGGTCGACCAGATCAAGAACGGCGAGGTCCATCTGGTCGTCAACACGCCCATCGGGCGCCAGGGCACCAGCGACGATTCCTACATCCGCAAGGCCGCCATCAAATACCGCGTGCCCTACATCACCACCCTGGCCGGAGCCAAGGCCGCCGTCCTCGGCATCGCCGCCATGCGCAACGCTCGCGGTCAGGTCCAGCCCCTGCAAAGCTACCACCGGGACATCGCCGGCGGCAACCAATAGTCGTTCCAAACTCCGTGACCGCCGCCGTCCCGCCCCGGAAATAGAGCCCGGGGGGGACGGCGACGACATTCTTGTCGGTTTTTTGCGTTTCACTACCAAACGGCATTTTTTCCTAAGACAATATTGTGCATCCTCGCCACGCAGGGCTATATTTGGGAAGTTTTGCCGTTCCAGCAGGAAATTTTGCCGCCGTGAGCGAAAAAATCGAGAAACTCGCTCCCTTCCTTCTTCGCTCGCGACAAGTCGTTGTAGGCCGTGAACGCCTCGTTCAACTCCGGAACCGTTTGGCCTTTGTCCTGATGACCACCGACATGAGCGAACGCAGCCGACGGGAACTTGCTCCCATCTTCCCCTGTCCGCAGGTCTGCGCCCTGACGAGCGCCGACATCGAGCGCCTGTTCGGCTTTCACCACACCAAGTTGCTCGGGTTCCGGCGGGGCAGCCTGGCCAACGCCATGCTGCAAGCGTTGCGGGAGGAGGCTTCCGGGGAATGAGCGTGCCGCCCTCTGCCAAACGACGTGTCGCCGTTCTCGGAGCCAGTGGCATCGGGCGCCACCATGCCAACTGGTGGACCGTCGAGGGGGCCGAAGTCTGCGCCATTCTGGGCAGCAGTCCCGAATCCCTGGCCAAAACCGGCGACAAGCTGCGCGACCTGTTCGGCTTTGCCGGGCGCGGCTATACCGACCTGGACGAACTGCTCGCCAGCGAGCGGCCGGACATTGTCGATGTCTGCACCCCCTCCGAGTGGCATTACCGCCATGCGAAGGCCGCCCTGGAAGCCAACTGCGCGGTGCTCTGCGAAAAACCCTTCGTCTACGACGCGGCCCTGACGATGGACGACATCCTCGGCCAGGCCCGCGAACTGGTGGAACTGGCTGCGGACCGGGGTCTGCGCTTCGGCATCTGCACCCAGTACGTGGTCGCCAGCGAAATCTGCCTCCGCATCCTCCGGGCCGGGGGGGCGGCCCTCGCCCCCGCCTTCCGGGGCGAACTGGTTTCGCCAACCCGCGGCCGCGCCCCGAACCCGGTCCGCACCTGGGTGGACCTTTCGCCGCACATGCTCGGCGCTCTCCGCGTCTTCGCCCCGGCGGGAACCATCCGCTGGGACAGCCTGCGCACCGACTTCGCGCAGCACCGCGCCCGGGCGGAATTCCAGATGGACATGCCCGACGGCACGGTCCTGGCGGCGACCATCTTCACCGACCATACCGACGGGGAGCCGGCCAATGTCCGCCGCCTCGCCTTCGGCAACGTCACCTGCGACATCGAGGGGGCCAAGGACGGCAACGGCCATTTCTGCGCCGATTTCCGCATCGGTCCGCAAAGCCATGTCCACCCCGACACGATGCGGCTGCTCATCCGGCGCTTTCTGGCCGGCGAGGTGGCCGTGCCGGGGAGCGACGCCCTCGTCGATCTCGAACGCATGCTGCGTATCATCGTCCACGCCCGGGGAAATACAGGAGCTTAGCCGGACTTCGCCGGCTAAGCGGGTACAGGCAATCACCGGGCGTGGCAGACACATAGGGAACCCAACCGATGTCCTACATCCATGACGTGCTGGAATCCGTGCGCCTGAGGAATCCCGGTGAATCCGAGTTCCTCCAGGCGGTGCAGGAGGTGCTCGAAACGCTGGAGCCGGTCCTGGAGCGCAGGCCCGAGTACCAGGCCAACGGAATCCTCGAGCGCATCGTCGAGCCCGAGCGCCAGATCATCTTCCGTGTGCCGTGGCAGGATGACCGGGGCCGCCTGCGCGTGAACCGCGGCTTCCGTTTCGAGTTCAACAGCGCCATCGGTCCCTACAAGGGCGGTCTGCGCTTCCATCCCAGCGTCTCCGCCAGCATCCTCAAGTTCCTCGGCTTCGAGCAGATTTTCAAGAACTCCCTCACCACCCTTCCCATGGGCGGCGGCAAGGGCGGTTCCGACTTCGATCCCAAGGGCAAGAGCGACGCCGAAGTCATGCGTTTCTGCCAGTCCTTCATGACTGAGCTTCAGCGCCACATCGGCCCCGACACCGACGTTCCCGCCGGCGACATCGGGGTTGGCGGCCGCGAAATCGGCTTCATGTTCGGCCAGTACCGCCGTCTGCGCAACGAGTTCACCGGCGTGCTCACCGGCAAGGGCCTGAAGTGGGGCGGCTCCCTGATCCGGCCCGAGGCCACCGGCTACGGCTGCGTCTACTTCGCCCAGGAAATGCTGAAGACCCGCAACGAAACCTTCGAAGGCAAGGTCTGCACCGTCTCCGGCAGCGGCAACGTCGCTCAGTACACCGTCGAGAAGATCAACCAGTTTGGCGGCAAGGTGGTCTCCCTCTCCGACTCCGCCGGCTCGATCTACGATCCCGACGGCATCACCGCCGAGAAGCTCGAATACGTCATGATGCTCAAGAACGTCCGCCGCGGCCGCATCCGCGAGTACGCGGAGGAATTCGGCGTGCAGTATCTCGAGGGGCAGCGTCCCTGGAGCATCCCCTGCGACTGCGCCTTCCCCAGCGCCACCCAGAACGAGGTCAGCGGCGAGGACGCCGCCACCCTGCTCGCCAATGGCTGCCGCCTGGTCAGCGAAGGTGCCAACATGCCCAGCACCCCCGAGGCGGTCGACCAGTTCGTCGCCAACCGCATCATGTACGGCCCCGGCAAGGCCGCCAACGCGGGCGGCGTGGCCACCTCCGGCCTCGAAATGAGCCAGAACGCCATGCGTCTCCCCTGGACCCGCGAGGAAGTCGACAACCGGCTCCACGGCATCATGGTCGCCGTCCACCGCCAGTGCTTCGAGACCGCCGAGGAATACGGCGCTCCCGGCAACTACGTCATGGGCGCGAACATCGCCGGCTTCACCAAGGTCGCCGACGCCATGCTCGACCAGGGCTGGGTCTAGTACCCCGTCTTGTCTGATTCAGCGGCCTCCCCGTCTCTGCGGCGGGGAGGCCGTTTCATTCCGGACAGCCGGGGTTGCGCCATGCCGGGCGAGGGGCATATTCCGGAATCCGTGTCGCCATACAGGAGCGAAGCATGATTCCCGCCGCCGGCAAGGATATCGCCATCCCCACCGTGGACATCTCCCGGGAAACCGACCGCCAGCGGGTCGTCGCGGCCGGCACGGAGGAGGTCTACCAGGGCCATCCCACCACCGTCCTTCTGCCGGACGGCAAAACCATCTTCTGCGTCTGGACCTACAACCACGGCGGCGCCTGCGGCCCCCTGGCCAGAAGTACCGACGGGGGGTTGACCTGGAGCGGCCTGCTCCCGGTCCACCCCAGTTGGACGGAGACCGTGAACTGTCCCGCCATTTATCGGCTCGCCGCCCCGGACGGCCAGGTCCGGCTGGTGGTCTACGCCATGACGCGGGAAGGGGAAGTCTGCCGGTCCTTCTCCGGGGACGATGGGGCGACCTGGTCCCCCATGCAATCCTGCGGCCCCACCAAGGTGGTCATGCCCCTCTGCACCATCGCCCGCCTGGCCGACGGCCGCCATCTGGGCATGACCAACGCCCGCCGACCGAACGATCCCGACCCCCGCTCGAACAACGTCATCCAGAGCATCAGCGAGGACGGTGGCCTGACCTGGGGCGAGTTCCGCATTGCCTGCGACCTCCCCGGCCTGAAGCCCTGCGAACCCTGCCTCGTCCGTTCGCCGGACGGGCGGCAACTGCTCTGTCTGATGCGCCAGAACACCCGCGAGTTCAACTCGATGTGGATGCTGTCCGACGACGAGGGAGAGAGCTGGAGCGAGGCCCGCGAACTCCCCGCCGCCCTCACCGGCGACCGGCACACGGCGCGCCAACTGCCCGACGGGCGCCTGCTCGTGGTCTTCCGCGACATGGCCGAGCGCAGCCCCAGCCGCAATCACTTCGCCGGCTGGGTCGGAACCTACGACGACATCCTCGCGGGCCGCGAAGGCCAGTACCGCATCAAACTCCTCCACAACCACGCGGGATGGGACACGGGCTATCCGGGGCTCGAACTGCTGCCCGACGGCACCCTGGTCGCCACCACCTACCTCAAATACCACCCCGGCCCCGCCCAGCACTCGGTGGTCTGCACCCGCTTCACCCTGACCGAAACCGACGCCCTGGCCGGCCGGTAGTCACGGCCGGGGCAGCATCCGGCCGAGCGCGTGCAGGAGCACCGTGCAGCCCACGCGGTCCAGTTCGAGCCGCGACGGATCGTCCAAGGGCGGGCTGTCCGTCAGCAGATACGGTGCAAGCAGATATTCGGGGAGGAAGGCGCCGATGGTCTGGCCCTGCGGATTGGTCAGCAATCCGGCAATGTCCAGCTCCCGCTCGCCGTCCCGCAGCCGGGCCAGCACCTGCACATGGGGGTTTTCGCCCGTCAGGACATAGTCGCAGCGGGGTTTCTGCCAACCGGCTTTGGTATCCGGGTTGCGGAGGAAGGCGCAGGGTTCGGAACCGAGGGAGTCCTCCAGCCCGCCGGTGAAATGGACCCGCAGATCGGCGATATAGTCGGCGTTGTTCTGCCCATACTTCGGGGTGACCGGCAGGCGGGCGTCGGCGGGCTTGCCCAGGCATTCGGACAATTCGCCCAGCACCCCACGGTGTTCGCCGCCGATCAGCAGAATCCGGCCGCCCTGTCCCGCGTAGCGCCTCAGCCGCTCGACAGTTGGCGGATGGTGGAAGCCGCCCGCGCAGACGACCGCGACCGGCATCCGCTCCGGGGCCGGGAACTCCGGCTCCCGGATGTCCACGAGCCGGCAGGAAATCCCCGCGCCCCGCAGGCTCCGCATGATCGCGGCGCTGAGCAGCTTCGAGCCGAATCCCAGGTAGGCCTTGTCCATGCTCCGCGAAGGTTCGACCAGCACCCCGACCGCCGGACCGTCGCCGAAGGGTTCCAGCAAGCCCTCGAACACCGCGTCGCTGGCCAGAGGTCGCCGGGCCAGGAACACCTGGCTCCGCCGCTCGAATTCCCGCTCGACGGCGGGGGTGAGTTCGGGAATCGTTCCCCGGTCGGCCAGCAGGCGGGCGGTCGCAATGGCGTCCACCCCGGTGCGGATCGCGTGGACGCCCAGTTCCGCCAGCGCCCGCCGCCCGTCCGCGACTGCCGCCGCCGAGGCGCTTCGCGCGAAGGTGCGGGCGATGCGCGCGCCCCGTTGCGTCATGTATTCGTTCGCGGCCAGGCCAAGCAGCATGACCTGGACCAGGGCCTCCTGCGGGTCTTCGGCGAGCGGCGCGGGCGCGTAGTCCGCCAGCATGGCGCGGATCGCCTCGCGGTCCTCGGCGCTGTTGCTGACCTGCGCGAAATCCAGCACGCCCGCAGGGCCCATATCCAGCTTGTACCCCTCCCGGAAGGCATAGGTGACGACATGCAGGATGGGATCGTGATTGCAGGCCGCCTCGTCGGCGAAGGTGTGCAGCAGGCAGGCCGACCAATAGGCGATGCGGTCGGGACTTTCCGCCCTGAAAGCACGGACCAGCAGGATGAAGTTCGCCGCCTGCCCCCTGGGCGAATGAAGGGAGTAGGGATGCTTCAGACCGTGGGCTTCGAGCCAGGCCAGATCGTCCGGATGGATGGTGATCCTGGTCTGCTTCTCCCAGGGCGTGAAATCGTCGGGCGCATGGGAGAAACGGACGATCCCCGCCCGCGCCGTCTCGGGAACCGCCGCAAGAACCGGTTCGGGAAACACCGAGACCGCCCATTCGTTGAGCGGGTCGTGGCCCCCGCCCCAGCCCAGCACCACGGGCAGCAGCCCCACCGCGAAAACCGGCGGGAGTATCCGGCACAAACCGTGCAGGAAAACAGGGCCGAACGAGGAGGAGTAGCGCATCTGGAATCTCCCGGGCCACCCGGCTGGCCCGGCACCAAGGTACGCCCGTCCCGGCGGGATGCAATTCCTGGAAACCCGCGAAAGAGCAACCGGGTTGCAAAGCCGGGGCAGGCGGGTAGTTTTCCAGTCCGCACTCTCGCCCTAGCTTTCCGGAGATATGACATGCGTTTTCCCTGTTCCCTGCTGGCCCTCGCCATGATGACCTCGTCTTGCAGCCACGGCAACTGGCCCCCCCTGCGCCGCCCTGGACAGGAAACGCAGGCCGCCGTGGAATATTACGTCTCCCCGACCGGGGACGACGACAACCCCGGCGGCCACGCCCTCCCCTTCCGGACTCTGGATCGGGCCAAGCGGGCCATCCGCGAGATGCGGGAGGCCAACGCCCTGCCCGAGGGCGGCGTCTGCGTCTTCCTGCGCCAGGGCGACTATGTCCTGCCGAACGGTTTTGTGCTCGGCGAACAGGATGCCGGCACCGAACAGGCACCCATCACCTGGCGCGGCTGGCCGGGCGAGCGGGTCCGCTTCCTCGGTGGCCAGTTTCTGCCCCCCGCCGCGTTCCAGCCCGTGACCGACGCGGCGGTGGCCGCGCGCCTGGCCCCCGGGGCCCGCGACCAGGTCCGGGTCGTCGATCTGGCCGCTCTGGGCATCGGCAACCTGCAGGAACTGCCCGTCCAGTTCCGCGGAGCCTGCCGGGCCATGGAACTGTTCTTCGACAACACCCCCATGCAACTGGCCCGCTGGCCGAACGAGGAATGGGCCACCATCGCCGAGGTGATCGACCGGGGGTCGCGGGAGGAGAAACGCCCCGGCACCTTCGTCTACAGCGAAGACCGGCAGAGTACCTGGAACGTGGAGCGGGGGGTCTGGCTGCAAGGGTACTGGTGCCACGACTGGGCGGATGAAACCATCCGCGTCGCCAAGATCGATCCGGCGACCAAGCAGATCACCCTGGCCGCGCCGCACGGCTACGGCATCGGCGCCTCCCATTCCTGGAACAAGGTGCCCCGCCGCTACTATGCGCTGAATCTGCTCGAAGAACTCGATGCGCCGGGCGAGTGGTATCTGGACACCGCCGCCGCCAAACTCTACTTCTGGCCCCCCGCCGCGTTCGGCCCGGACCGCGAAATCCTCCTTTCCACCACCACCGAGCCGGTGGTGAACCTGGACAAAACCCGGTTTGTCCGCATCCAGGGCCTGACCATCGAGGGCGGCAGGGCCGACGGGGTGCGGGTCAGCGGCAGCGACAACCTGGTGGCGGGCTGCATCATCCGCAATCTCGGCGGCAAGGGCGTGGGCGTCTCGGGCGAGCGCAACGCGGTCGTCGGCTGCGACATCCACAATACCGGCACCAGCGGCATCACCCTCCACGGCGGCAACCGCAACACCCTCGAACCGGGCCGCAACAACGCCGAGAACAACCATATCCATGACTTCGCCCGGCTGCAGCGCACCTACGCCGCCGCCGTCCATCTCAGCGGCGTCGGCAACCGCGCCGCCCACAATCTGATCCACGACTGCCCCCACTCGGGCATTCTCTACGGCGGCAACAACCAGATCATCGAGTTCAACGAACTCTTCAACACCTGCCTCGAAACCGGCGACGTGGGCGCGCTCTACACCGGCCGCGACTGGGGCAGCCTCGGCAACGAAATCCGCCACAACTTCGTCCACAACGTGGGCGGAGTGCGCGGCTGGTCCATGGGCGTCTATCTGGACGACTGCGACAACGGCGACACCATCCACGGCAACGTCTTCTACAAAGTCCACCGCGCCGCCTTCATCGGCGGCGGGCGCTACAACCGCGTCACCAACAACGTCTTCGTGGACTGCACGCCCGCCGTGCATCTGGACAACCGGGGCACCTCCCGCATCCAGTGGAACGCCGGGCTCAAGGAAAGCTGGGATTTGCAGGCCAAGCTCGAACAGTTCAACTACACCCAGCCCCCCTGGAGCGAAGCCTATCCCTTCATCACCAACATCATGGAGGACGATCCGGCCCTGCCCAAGCACAACGTGGTCCGCAGCAACGTCTGCGTCGCCGGCACCTGGCTCAACGCGCGCGGCGTGAATCTGGAACACCAGGACTTCGCCGACAACTGGATCGGCACCGCCGACCCCGGCTTCGCCGATCCCCGGAAGCTCGATTTCCAACTGCGCCGCAACTCGGTCGTCTGGCAGGAGGTGCCGGGCTTCGAGCGCATCCCCACCGAAAAGATGGGCCTGTACAAGGACGAACTCCGGGCCACCTGGCCCGTGCGGGTGCAGCGCCCCGACGGCTGGGACCCCAAGGCGCTCGAACGGGCCAAGGCCGAGGATGCCGCCCGCCAGCTCGCCGCCCTGCCCGTGCACACCGCCGCCAGGACCGAATCCGGCATCGAGGTGGACGGTCTGATCCGCGCCGAGGAATGGCGCGACGCGGGCGAACCCATGGTGCTGGCCAAAAACCCCGGCGGCGACAAGGCCGCCCCCGCCAGCGACGCCTGGATCATGGCCGGCAAGGACGCGCTCTATGTCGCCTTCGACAATCCCCTCGGCGGCCCGCTCAAGGCCGGCCGCACCTGGGGCCAGTGCGACGCGGTCGAAATCGCCTTCAAAATCCCGGCGGGATACGTGGTCCTCCGCGGCTACGCCGACGGTCACTGGGAATCGAGCGCCGAGGGCGGACTCGCCGAGGAAGCGGCCAAGCAGGCGGCCCAGGGCGTCCGCTACGCGGCCCGCACGGCGGAGAATGACCGCTGGAGCGCCGAATGGGAAATCCCCTGGCGCGCCGTCGGCATCGCCAAGCCGGCTCCGGGCACCCAGATTCCGATCAATCTCACGGTGCGCAAAGTCAGTGCCGGGCAGTGGGTCATGTGGCAGGGAACCGGCGGCTGGTCCTTCCAGGCCGACAAGGCCGGTCTCCTCCGCCTGCCCTAGCCGTTTCCCGCCCTCCTCCGACTTGGTCTTTCAGCCTGGATTCTTACCCCATGACGTTTCGTTCCGTTCTCCTCGGCCTTGCCACCGCACTCTTCATCGCCGGCTACAACCACTTCAGCGACTATGTGGTGCGCCAGGGCCGTTTCATCTCGGACCTCATGCCGGTGGCCGTCTACGGCACCCTGCTGGCGTTTCTGCTGCTCGTCAACCCCCTGCTGCACCGAATCCGCGCCAGTTGGAAACTGAGCGGCCGGGAGCTGGCGGTGATCGTGGGCTTCGCGCTGGTGGCCTGTTCCGTGCCCAGCTACGGGATCATCGAGTGCATCCCCACCGGCATCATGATGCCCCGCCATTTCCAGCGGATCGAGCCGGGCTGGCGCAAGATCGACGCCACCGGCATCGCGCCGCAGCGCATGCTGGCCGATGTCTCCGCCGACGAGGAAACCTACGTCACCGGCTACGTCACGGGGCTGGGCGAAGGCGACACCCGCATTTCGTTCCGGGACATCCCCTGGCACATCTGGTGGCGACCGCTCGGCTTCTGGCTGCCGCTGGTGCTCTGCATGGCCATCGGCACCCTGGGGCTGGCCCTGGTCTTCCACCGCCAATGGAGCCGCCATGAGCAGCTCCCCTACCCCATCACCCGTTTCACCCGCGCTCTGCTTCCCGAGACCGGGAAAATGCTGGGCGGGGTCTTCCATACCCGCGGCTTCTGGTTCGGCTTTCTGCTGATTTTCCTGATCCTCATCAACAACTATCTCTGCCGCTGGTGGCCGCAAGTCTTCATCCCCGTGCGGCTCTTTATCGATTTCGCGCCGATGCGCACGCTGGTCCCCACTCTGATCGAGGGGCACGGCGAGCGACTGCTGCGCCCGAGCCTGCTGTTCACGGTGATCGGGCTGGCCTATTTTCTGGCTTCGGACGTCTCCTTCTCGATGGCCTTCGGCCCCTTCCTCTTCTGTTTCGCGACCGGCGTGCTCAGCCACTACGGCATCGCCCTGCGCACCGGCCACCATCAGTCGGTGAAACTCGAGGCCTTCCTCTTCACCGGCGGCTACACCGGCATCGTCCTCATGGTGTTCTACACCGGACGGCACTACTACTGGAACGTCCTCAAGCGATGCTTCGGCCTGCCGGCGGCGGGCGAGGTGTCGCCGGCTGCCGCCTGGGGCATGCGCGTGTTCCTGGCCGGCACGGCCGCCTTCGCGGCCCAGTTGATCGTCGTGGGCCTCGACTGGCAACTGGCGCTGCTCTACACCGCGCTCTGCCTCGTCATCTTCATCACGGTCAGCCGGACCATCGCCGAAACCGGCGCCTTCTACATCGGCACCGAAGTCTTCCCCGGCGCGATTATCTGGGGCTTCATGGGCGCGGCGGCGCTGGGACCATCGACCATGGTCATCATGTTCTTCGTCTCGGTGATCCTGGTGGTCGGCCCCGGCTGGGCCCCCATGCCCTTCGCCATCCAGGCCCTGAAAATCACCGACGACGAGGAGGTGCCCACCGGCCGGTTCTCGATCGCCTCGGTGGCCATTCTCCTGATCTGCGCCGCCGTCGCGCTCTTCTCCCTGATCTATTGGCAATACGACCGGGGCGCCCTCGAAACCAGCGGGAGCTGGCCGCGCTATGCCTGCCAGTTCCCCTGGCGGAACATGGTCGAGATCACCGACACCCTCACTGCCCAGGGGACCCTCGAATTCGCCGAAAGCCTCAGCGGCTGGGAACGCTTCGCCCACTTGCAGCCCGCCTGGCCGGCCGTGACCGCCTTTTTCCTCGCCGTCGTCCTTTCGGTGGGCATCGGCATGGCCCGCCTGCGCTTCGTGCACTGGCCCCTGCACCCCGTCATGTTCGTCTTTCTCGGCGGGGCGCAGGCACTTACCATGAGCGGCTCCTTCATGATCGGCTGGCTGATCAAGTCCCTGGTCAACAAGTACGGCGGCGAGCGCATGTACCAAAGCCTAAAACCCTTCATGATCGGAATCATCGCCGGGGATATGGCCGGGAAGTTCGTCCCCATGCTGGTCGGCACCATCTACTACCTCAGCACCGGCAAGCGCATCTAGCCTCCGGCAGAAACGCCCGGGCTTGACAAAAACCTTGGGAAACCACCTTGCCAGAGCGGGAATGGCAGGGGAAGTTTCCCTATGGCCAAGCGCGTGTTCCAACTCCTCCGCCGGTTGAAGAACTGGTTCTATGCCGGGCCGGTGTTTCTGGGGATCGAGCCCTATCCCTACCGGCGGGGGCGGGGCTACCAGTCGCCCACCGTCCTCGGGGCGCTGTGGCTCTACGCCTGGAGCGCGCGGCACTTCACGGCGCCGGGACTGCTGCTGTTCCTCTCCACCGGGCTGGCCATGCTGTACGCCATGTTCAGCCTGCTCATGCCCATCCATCTGCTCGCCTTCGTGCTGACCGGGGTGGCGATGGTGGACTTCCTGGCCGGTCTCGTCCTCGCCCCCCGGCTGCGCGCCCGCCGTGAAATCCCCGAGCGCATGGCCTGCGGCGCCCAGCAGACCATCCACTACCGGGTCGGGAATCCCGCGCACCTGACCGCCCGCGACGTGGTCCTCGACCCCCTGCCCTATCCCCTGGGGCTGCACCTGCAGAACCGGGCGGTGCTGCAAACCGTCCGGCCCGGCGAGACCTGCCAGGCCACCGCCGTGATCCACGCCCGGCGGCGCGGCCGCTACCACCTCCCCGTCATGCGCACCGATTCCGCCTTCCCCTTCCAGCTCTGGCGCTGGGGACGCAACGGCGAGGGCAACCGTTCGCTGGTCGTCTATCCGGCCTTCGCGCCGCTCATCTCGATCAACCTGCCCTCGGGCATGCGCTACCAGGCGGGAGGCATCGCCCTGAGTTCCCAGGTGGGCCAGTCCATGGAGTTTCTCGGCTGCCGCGAGTTCCGTCCGGGCGACGACCTGCGCCGCCTGCACTGGCGGTCCTGGGCACGGCTGGGCGTTCCCGTCGTGCGCGAATACCGCGAGGAATACCTCTGCCGCACCGCTCTCATCGTGGACACCGCCCGGCCCGCCCCCTATCTCTGGGACGAGATTCTGCGCCCAACCGACCCGCCCCTCGAAGCGGCCGTCTCCCTGGCCGCCGCCGTGGCCGACTATCTGGCCAACCGGGATTTCGTGGTGGATCTCTTCGCCGCCGGGCCGGACGTGTACCGTTTCCGGGGTGGCCGCAGCCTCGGCTTCCTCGAAAACATCCTCGATATCCTCGCCTGCGTGAAACCCCACTACCGCGAGCCCTTCGCCGAATTCAGCGACGAAGTGGTGCGCGAGGTGGCGCAGATCAGCAGCGCCGTCTTTCTGCTCCTCAAATGGAACGACTGCCGCCGCGAGCTGATCGACCGCATGACGGCCGCGGGCGTCTCGGTCCGGGCCTATCTGATTGTCGCCAAACCCACCGCCCGGCCCGCCGGCCTGCCGGGACATATTCAGGTGCTGGCGGCCACCGACGTGCTGGCCGGCAAGGTGGGCACCCTGTGAAACCGCCCAGGCGCCAAACCAAAGACCTGCTGCTGCTGGCCTACATGACCATCGCGCTGCTTTGCCCGAGCAGCCTTTTTCTGATCGTCGCCAACGCTCCGCAGACGGTGGCGCTCGTGGTGCTGGGCCTGCTCCTGTCGGCCGCCTGCCGGGTGCCGCTGGCCCGGACTTCGCGCAGCTATGTGTACACCATCCTGACCGCGCTGATCGCCGCCGTCGGCCAGCATCAGTTCCTGCCTGCCGAGGCGGAACGCTTCTTTCTGCTGCCCGGCGATGTGTACTGCCCCGTCCTGCTCTATCTGGCCGTGGCGATGACCTTCTTCGAGGCGCGGGACAGCGTGGTGGCGACCGTGGTGTCCCTGTCGGTGCTGGCCACCATGATCACCGGCAACGTGATCGTCTTCGAGGGTCGCCCCTCCGCCATCCCGCAACTGGTCAGCGACATGGCGGACTTCCACCGCCTCTACGCGCTGGTCGTGGTGGTCCAGACCCTGGCCATCCTGGGCCTGCTGGGCCGTGCCAGCCGCCAGAACGCCCAGGACCTCCACCCGAAAAAGGGACGCTGGTCCCGCGTTCTCGCGGTTGCCGTCTGTCTGGGGCTGGTCGCGGTTCTGGTCTCCGCGATGTATGCGGGAGCCTACCAGTTCCAGCGCCGGTTCCAGTACGCCATGGCCACCTTTCTCCAGCGCTACGCCCGCACCCACAGTTCCGGGACCATCTTCGACCGCCAGGTGGACCTCTGGCGCACCGCTGGATTCCGGGCGGCGAACGACCAGACCGTGGTGCTGCGGGTGGCCGCCAGCCGCATTCCCGGCTACCTGCGGGGCTACACCTACAACGCCTACGCCTTCGGCCGCTGGACCTCCGGCGAATCCACCCAGCTCCTGACCCCTCTGGAACAACCCCAGGGCCAATTCACCTTCCGCGTGTACGAGCGTTTTCCGGACCCGCAGGCGGACACCCGCCTCGACATCCTCCCCGCCCCCGGTTTCCGCAGCCAGGTCCTGCTCCTCCCCGGCGAAGCCTCGCGCATCGAGGTCATTGCCGCCGGTTTGTCCCTTTCCCCCGACGGCGAAGTCAGCGTCGAGGACTGGGAGCGGGCGACCGGCTACGTGGTCGTCGCCCCCTTGGACCCGGTGGACACCGCCTATCCCGGTCCGGCCGGGGATTTGCTGAGACGGAACGCCTATCTGGAGGTGCCCGAGTATCTCCGCCCCAGCCTGATCCGGATTGCGGACGAGGCGTTCGGCGATCTTCCGCCCGACGCCTCGACCCCCGAGACCGTCGCCGCCCTGCTGGACTATCTGCACCGGACGTGCCGCTACGACCTGGGGGTGCGGATGGACGCGCTGGGCGGGGACCCGGTCGTCCAGTTCCTCACCCGCTGGCACCGGGGGCATTGCGAACTTTTCGCCGCCAGCGCCACTCTGCTGCTCCGCCTGCGCGGGATACCCACCCGTTACATCACCGGTTTCGTCTGCGCCGAGCGGCCCCCCGGCGCCCAGCACTACGTGGCCCGGCGGGCGAACGCCCATGCCTGGGCCGAGGCCTACAACGAGGCCGCGGCACGCTGGGAACTGGTCGAGGCCACTCCCGGCGACGGGGTTCCCGACGCCTCCACGCTAACCTCGCTCGCGGGTGCGCTGTTCGACACGCTGCGGCTGGCCTGGCAGCGCATGCTCGCCATGATGAAGCGGGGCTATATCGCCCAGGCGATTGCCTCGTTTGTCATGGGGCTGGTGAACTGCCTCGTCGTCCTCTTCGCCGCTCCCTGGCGCGCCGCGCTCACTCTCGCCCTGCTAGCCGGCTGCCTGTTCTGGCTGCACCGGTACCGCCGCTTGCGCAGACAGGCGCGAATCCAGGAAGTGGGTGTCGGACGCTGGCCGTTGCGCCAGTCCCACCGCCGGTTGCTGAAACACTTCCGCAAGCAGGGGCTCGACGCCGCGCCGGGAGACACCCTCCGCCGGCTTCTCGCCAAGCTGGCCGGGACGAAACCCGAATATGCCGCCTGCCTCGTCCCCGTGATCGGCGAGTACGAACGCCTGCGTTTCGGCCCCCGCCAGCCCACGCCGGGGGAAATCCGCCAGTTCGGGAAACGTCTGCGGCAAACCCTGAAG
>LVAZ01000350.1 GCA_001603055.1 Victivallales bacterium Lenti_02 | reverse complement strand
GCATGTCGGGGGCTCCGGGCGCGTCGGGGGCCTGGGTGTCGATGGTGAGGGCGAGAGCGGGCGAGGCGGGCGACTCCGTCCCCTCGACCGTCTGCCGGGCCGTGATCTGGTGGCTGCCGTCGGCCAGCACATCCGTGCCGTTGGTGGTGATTGTCGTCGTGGTTTCCGTGGCGGTGGCGCTCCCGATGAGGGTGGTGCCGTCCAGATAGAGCGAGACCGTGGCGCCGGGAACCGTGGCGGCGACCTCAAACTGGAGGACGGCCGCGCCGTCGTTGTTCAGCCGGGTGAGGTCGTCGTCGTCCGCCGCGCCGGTGTCCGAAACCGCGAGCAGATCGGGGAGGGACGGGATGTGCAGGTCTTCATGCGTCGAGTAGACATACACCGCCCCGGCGGAAGACAAACCGTCCGGGTCGGCATACGGGGCGCTGGCGGCTAGGGCATTGTCCGCGAGAGCCACCGCTGTTCCCAGATTGTCGTCGGCAAGACCGTCAAAGGCGGTCGTCTTGCTGACCAACTGCCAACTGCCGCCGCCGTCCTGGGACTCGAAGAGATAGACGGCACCCGCATTGCTGGCCAGATCGGAACAGAACGAGGCCCCGACCGCGAGGCGGTTGTCATGGAGCGCGACCGAGGCGCCGAAGCGCTCGCTGGTCGCCGTGTCCGGGGACAATTCGGCAAGTAGTCCCCAGTTGTTCGCGCCCCCCGTGTTGCGCCCATAGACATACACCCTGCCCTGGTATGAACTCACCCCCAAGGCTCCCACAACGAGAAGGTCTCCCTGGATGCCGACTGCACATCCGAACCACATTATAGTGGTTGCCGGAGTGAGCTGCAGCTTTTTGACCAGTCCCCATTGGCCCGTTCCACCCTGGTTGCGATCGTAGATGTAAACCGCGCCTGCGGCTAACACGCCATTGTTTTTCCCTCTGGCACCGATGACGATCGTGTCCCCGGATATCGCCGGGGTGCCGAAGCTCTTCTCTTCAGCAGGGTCTGGAGGAATCAGTTTTTTGACCTGCCCCCAGGCGTTCGCCCCGCCTTGGTTTCGCTCGAACACATAGGCGGAACCGGCATTGGTGGCACCGGTGTCGTCCCCGGGCATGCCGACCACGGCGGTGTCCCCGTCGAGAGCGCATCCGAAGCCGAAGTCGTTGCCCGCGGTCAGCGCGGGATTGACGATTTTGACGGCCTGCTGCCAGTCCGCCGTCGTCCCCGGGGGGCGCTCGAATACATACACCGCTCCCACGGTTTGGCCTCCAATCTTGCATCCGGTTGCCCCCACCAGGAGGGTGTTCCCGCTCAATGCCAGGGACCTGCCGAAACTAGCGGCGGCAGCGGCGTCGTTGGCCAGCAGCCGTCTGGTCTCGGCCCACTGGCTACCGTCCCATTCGAAAAGATAGGCGGCTCCGTCGTTGATTCCCACATGGTCCTCATAGCGGGCGCCAACCAGGATCACTTCCCCGTCGGTGGCGACGGCCGTGCCGAAGTTCGCGTTGGCTTCCGTGGGATTGCCGACGAGCTTCTGCTCGGACTCCGTCCCCGCGCGGGCGGCCGGGCCGAGGGAGAAGGCCAGCGCCAGGCCAAACGAGAACACCCCCCGGGGAATGAAGTTCGCGAGGCGGGGGGCGGGACGGGACGAGCGTGCGCCAAACAGCACAAATCTCTTCATCTCTTCCTCCAGGCAATGACCTGTGATGGGAATCGGAGCTAAGGAATTAACAGAATGAAATCCTCAAAACACAAGAAAAATGCCCTTCCATACTCGCATTTCAAGCCATTGGTGGCATTTCCGCCCCGCCAGGACGGCTGCTGCGCTTCCTCGCGAACCGCAGTATGGTCTTTCGCTCCGGCAATGCCCCCGCATATTGAGAAGGACACGTTCCATGAGACGTCCGTATCCCCGCCACCACGCGGGGGCCAGTTCCAAGCCGGCCACCGGCTCTGGCCGACAGGCAGGTCATGCTCGGCCATGACCGATGGCATGATTCACTTCCCAGCAAGTGGAACCTTCCCCGGATCGAGCCTCTTGGCTCCCTGTTATCGGGATACGTCTCCAACAGTAGTCACTTTTTTACCATTTTGCATAAATCCCGCTTTACAAGCCGGATTCCGCCCAACTCTTCTGCTTGGGCCCGACCCGGCATCATGTCGCGCCTTGCCGGCTGGAGTCGCTTCTCAGGCAGGCTGCGCCACGTCCCGCCGGGACCGGTGACCTGGCGGGCGCGGTCCGTCCCTGCCGGAGTAACCGCGTCGCCGCCATGCTCTGCCTGTATACAGGCATGCGGCTCAAGGATGCCTGTCTGCTCCAATGGCACAACGTGGACCTAGCCGCCGGAAGGATCGCCTACACGCCCGCCAAGACGGCCAAGGAGGACAAGAGCGCCGCCGTTCCCATCCTGCCCCCTCTTCCGGCTGGTCGACGAACTCCCCATCGCCAGGGTCCGCGAGGTGCTGGCCATGCTGGAGGCGACGGGCGGCGCGGACACCAAAGCCCTTCCTCCGGGGAAGTAGGGCGCGGACGGCGGCACCGCCGGGCGCGCATCCCGTGGAGCCGCCGTGGAACGGTCGTTCCATGATATCGCCGCCGTGGGCCGCGTTGACTTCGTCCCTGGCGGGGATATGCTGGCGGGCACGCAGCCTTTCAGCACGCCATTTCGACCTTGATCGCCATCTGCCACACCCATTACTCGCTGCGCGCGGGGACCGGCTCGCCCTGTCCTGCCTGAAGGGGCTGCGCCGTCTGCCGGGGAGGAGGACGGCGGCAAACCGGCACAAGCCCGAATTCCTGCCACCAGGAGGGTTCTCACTGTCGCGTTTCGAACCTTTTCAGGCGGCGGAGGTTGGCCATGCTGCGCGCGGCCCACTGTTCCTCCAGGCGGAGGGTTTCCGTTACCGTGGCGGCGGGAGGTGTCCAGAGTTCCAGGATGGCGGTATGGCAGCGGTTGTGGGAGGCGAGCGCGGCCAGGGTGCCGGGAATGTCGAGCCTGCCTTCGCCGGCGGGAGTTCCCTCCACGACGAATCCCATCTGGTGCGGCACCCGGCGAATGGTGAAGTCTTTCAGGTGCAGGTTCACCGTGAAGGGGGCCAGGGTGGCGACCATCACTTCGGGACCTTCGAGAGCGCCGAAGGAGTTGACGGTGTCCAGGCAGATGCCGACACAGGGGTCGGCCACGGCCTGGACGATCTGGGCGAACTCGGTGGCTCTGAGCCGGTCGTGGTTCTCCAGGGCCAGGGTCACGCCGTGGTCGCGCAACCGGGGCAGGGCGGTCCGCAGCCGGGAGATGATATCGGGCAGCTCGGGCCGGTAGTCCCCGGCGTCGATGACGAAACGGAGCAGCCGTCCGCCAAGGAGCGAGGTCAGCGCAATGAAGCGGTCCAGATTGGCTTGGGTCAGGCCCCGGCCGCCGAGTTCCAGCTCCAGCCCGCTGTCGGCGGCCCGGCGGCGCAAGTCGGCGAGGGCGGCGGTGGAGAGCTGGTCCGGCTGGGCATTGTCGGCGATCTGGACCACGGCGGCCCCCAGCGCGCAGGCCCGGTCAAGCAATCCGGCCAGGGTGAGGCTGGAGGGATGCGCGGCGAAGGCCCAGCCGTAGGTGTAGGTGCCGATGCCCAGTTTCACCCCCCGGCCTCCGGGGTCCCGGTGATGGCCCGGACCTCGCGCAGGATGGCGCTGGGCTCGAACACCCGTTTCCAGTCGTCGCGCAGGACCAGTTTCCGGCCCCGTTCCACCGCCTTCATGGCCCCGTCGGAGACGCGGGCGCCGAGGCCGCCGAAGAGAATGCCGAGGTTGACGTTCATGTGGCCGAGCAGAAAGTCGCGGGCCGCCTCGGCGGGGACCCCGGCCCGGACCGCTTCCTCCATGGCTTCCTTGATGGTCATCATGAGCGTGAGGACTACGGTTTCGGCCATGGCCGGCTCCAGAACCGCCATCTGTTCGACCGTGATCCGGTGCGCGGTCATGACCGGGGCGAAGATGGTCCGCGCCATGGCGACGCCGCGGGCGTAGTCCACCTCGCCGCCTTGCATGAGGGCGCAGACGATGTGCTGGCGGGCGCGGATGCCGCCGAAGAAATCGCGCCGGACCTCGGGATCGCTCTCGTCGTTCAGGATGGGAGGGTGGCAGGGATGGGTGACGAAATAGGCGATGTCGGCCCGCTCCGGCAGCAGCCCGGCCAGGGGGGCGGCGGGATCGAGGATCATCACCAGAGTTCCGGCGGCGAGTTGCGGCACCACCTCGGCGGCCACCTCCCGGATTCGCCGGTCGGGCACCGCCAGAATGACCACTTCGGCGCCGGCCAGCGCGTCCGGCACCGGCGTGGGGGCGATGCCGCGCCCGGCCAGAGCCTCGATTCCGGCGGGACTGATCTCCACGAATCGGCAGGCATGGTCGGTCTTCAGCAGATTGTCGGTGCAGCGCAGGCCCATTTTGCCGCCGGCGCCGAAGAGAGCGATGTTCATGGGACACCTCCGTTCAGGTGGACTACCCCGCCGGTGGCGGCGGATTCGTAGGCGGCGAAGACAAGTTCCATCGTGCGCAGGTACTCGGCCCCCTCCGTCTCGCTCCGGGTGCCGGAGCGGAGGCACTGGGCGAACTCGCGGTTGGCGGGAACCACGGACGTGGTGGACAGCAGATAGGCGGGGTCGGCCCAGGGATAGATGGGCGGCGGGGCGCGGAAGGCCGTGGTCCGTCCCCCGACAGTCTGGCGGATCCAGTAGTCGGGCGCCAGTTCCAGGCTGCCCTTCTCCCCTTCGACATGGATGAAGGTCTCGGGGAAACGGTCGTGCTCCACCGGCGAGGCATAGCTCATGTCCACCGTGCAGTGCATGCCGTTCGCCATTTCGAGCAGGAGGGTCGCCACGTCCTCGCCCCGGATGCCGGGGGTCACGCGGGCGGTCCGGCAGCAAAGCGCCCGCGCCTCCCCGGCCAAGGCCCGAACAGAGTCCAGGAGATGGGTGCCGATGTCCATCAGGATGAAGTGCTCCTGCTTGGCCAGGAAGGGCTGTTTGGCGAACACGGGGAAACTGTTGGCATAGACGAGGCGGAGCCGGAAGGGGCGCCCGATCTCGCTCCGGGCCAGTTGCTCCTTGAGACGGCGGAGCGGAGTCTGCCAGCGCCAGTTGTCGTGAATCATGAGGCGGGTGCCGGATTCCTGGCAGACCCGGACCATCGCCTGGCAGTCCGCAAGCGTGGGGGCCATGGGTTTCTGGCAAATGGCATGGACGCCGTGGCGGGCGGCCAGCTCGACGAGGGGACGGTGACTCTCCTCGCTGGTGATGATGTCGGCCACATCGATTCCGGCCCGCAGCAGGTCCTCGGGCCGGTCGAAGACCGGTACGCCGCCCAGCTTCCGGGCGAGTTCGTCGGCCTTGCTCCGGGTGCGGTTGTACAGCCCGGCGATCTCCGCCCCGCCGACTTCCCCCCAGCCGGCGGTCTGGAGTGGCGCCCAGAACCCGCACCCGAACACGCCAATGCGCAACGGCTTGCTAGCCATATCTACCGCTTCCTTTCGAGAACGTGGAGATAGGATTCGGGAGGGAGTTCAAACCGGTCCGAGGGCCAGTCCGACAGGCCGTCCTCCGCCCGGAACCCTGCGGGATCGCGGGCGGCGACGGCCGCCGTTGTCGTCGCCAGCAGGCGGTAGCGGCGCGGGGCCTGGCCTGGCGGCAGCTCGATGACCAATGGTTCCGGATAGGGGTTGGCCACCAGCAGCGAGCAGGCGTCCGGCTGAACCCCGCGCACGGCGGGCACGGCGGGATGGCCGACCACGCGGCAGGCACCCAGCAGGCCGCCCGCCAGTCCGCGGAGGTCGGCAACCAGATGGAAGAGCGGAAACACCTCGCCCGGCATTGCCGTGAAGGCGGGCGGACGGGGAGGCGCGGCTTTGGTCTCAAGCAAACCGGTCATGCCGAAGAGGTCGAACAGGCCGATGCTCCTGGCCCCCGCGCCGGCCAGGGCCGCGAACACTCCCAGTCCATAGGCGATGCCGAAGGCGGACCACTGACGGGCGTCCACCCACTCCGGCAGGCGGCCAGGGGCGGATTCCGGACCAGTCGCCGTGGCGACCGGATTCACCTGTTGCCGGAATGACACCGGCGCCACCTCCACCGCCGCCAGCGGGTAGAGAAGGCGCGCGTCCCGCACGGTCCAGGCGGCGGCCCCCATGTTCTCCAGGATTGTCTGCCGGTCGTGGGCGTGGACCGTCGCCGCCACCGCATAGGTCACAACATCCGCGCCGCTGGCGACCGGACGGCCCCGGTTCAGTTCGGCGAAATTGCCCCGGGTGCCCGCGCCCAGCCGCGCGCGCGGCAACGCTTGGCGAACCATCGCGACATGTGCCGGCCGGGTGCAGGGGGAATCGGCGGACAGCACCAGGCACTGGGCCGGGCTGGTGTCGGCGAGTGCGTCGCGCAGGCAGGCCAATTCGTCCGCCGCCGAATTGCCGAGGATCACCGCCAAATCCAGTTCCGCATCCAGGGAGCGGGCAATCGCTCCCGCCCGCAGCAGCGCCGCCGCCCAGTCGGGAGCACGGAAATCCACCAGATGACGGACAGCGGAAGGCTGAAGAAAACGCCGCACCAGCTCGGCTTCCCGGTCGTCCGGCAGGCCGTCGCCGAGCCCGTGCGCGAGGCGCGGCAGCGGCAGCAGGCAGTCCGGATACTCGATCCGTCCCCGCCCCGCGAGCGGGCCGGGAACCGAACGGCGGGGAGATCGCTCCAGCCGCAGGACCACGCTCTGCCGCACCGTGTCCCCGGGGGCGACGGCGACCGGGAAGGGGCGTTCCAGGGGCGTGCAGTAGGTCTTGAAGGAGGCGTCGCTCCAGTTCCGCTGGTCCTCCATCTCGAAGATGTCGCCGAGGCATTCCACGGCGCATGCCACGCCGTCCGCAGTCTCCCAGGCAAGCCGGCGAATGTCCAGGAAGGGCTGGCGGGGAGAAATGCGTTCCGGGAATACCCCGTCCGTCCAATCCCCCGCCGGATGCTGGACTCGGCAGGGGCGCCCGGCGCACTCGGTCGCCCCATGCAGGATGCAGAAGCCGATCCGGTTGCGGGCGAAGGCGCGACCGGCGGTGCCGGCGAAATCGTAGCGGACCCAGCCCGCCCCGTTCAGCTCGATCCGGCCTTGCCAGCGGTAATCGACGGAGCCGTCCTGGCAGGTGGCCTGGAAAGTGAGGACCGCCGCGTCCGGCGACTCGGCGAGCCGAACGTCGCCAAGCAGCGGATCGACCGTGCCCCAGTTGTGGTCCCGCACGGCGGCGTAGACGCCCATGAGCACAGGGTGGCCATGCCAGCGGATGTCCCGCAGGAAAGCGGCACCCGGCTCGAACCGGGCGGAAAGCCCGCTCGCCGCCAGGCGGATGGGGCCGGGCTCCGGGGAGGTGGGCCTGCTTGGCACGGGCTGGGTCATTGGCTCTCGTCCCAAGAATCGATGGACTGTTTCATGGCTTCCTGGATTTGCGCCTGGTCGCCCGCTTCCACGGCCTGGAGTATGGCGGTGTGCACGGCGAGCGCCTGGTCGCCGGTGCGGGAACGCACGTAGGTGTCGCGGATGGTCGGACGCAGGAAGTCCATGATGAAACTGTAGATTCGCTCGACCAGGGGATTGTGGGCGGCGGCCCCGAGCGCCCGGTGAAAGACGAGATCGGCATCGGTCAGCCGGTCGGCGTCGGTGCAGCCGTCGGCCACGAGGTCCGAACTGCAATCCAGCGCCGCGCGCAGAACGGGCAGATCCCCGGGTGCCGCATGGGCGGCCAGCAGGGGCACCATGCCCAGTTCGAGCAGTTGACGCAATTCGCGCAGGGCCTGGCGGTCGGGGTTGCTGAGCAGCATCTGGAAAAGCAGGGGATCGAACAGCGCCCCCCGGTTCTCGGTGGCTACCCGGGTTCCGTCCCCGGCCCGGATCGTGACGATGCCGTACCCGGCCAGGACTTTCATCGCCTCGCGGACGGAACCCCGGCTCACCTTGAAGAGACTGGCCAGCTCGTTCTCGTTGGGGAGCTTGTCGCCCGGCAGGATGGCGCGCGACAGCAGCAGCTCGCGCACGCGCAGAATCACCCGGTCCACAGCGGGCGGCACACACGGACTGTGCATCTGTTCGCGGATATTCCTCAAC
>LVAZ01000004.1 GCA_001603055.1 Victivallales bacterium Lenti_02 | reverse complement strand
GCCGTCAGCCTGCCGGGAGAAGGTCGTTTTCGCTCTCTCGCTTGGTTTCGGCAACGGCTCGCCGCTGCCCCAGCCGAGCGGCCAGTTCGACATTTTCGTGAACGACCGTCTGGCGGTGGCCTGCCGGGTGGTCAATCACAGCCAGCTCTGGCGGGGCGCGGAATGCGCCTTGGCCTTCGCGGCCAACCGGCTGGAGTCCGCACCGCCTTTTGGCAGCATGACGTTGAGTTCGCTGGTCCGCGACGAGGCCTTCGCCACCTTCGGCCCGGCCCTGCTGGCGGTTCCGGCCGATTGGGTCGAGCCGGGCGTCCCGGCCCGCGTCCGGGTCGAAGCCCGCTGCCCGGTCGAGTCCACCCGCTGGCTGCAACTGGACCAGAATCCGGCGATGCTCCACCAGACGGATGTCTATCGGGCGGCGGAGCTGTTCACCCATCCGCCGCGAATGGGTGAGTGGGGGGTGTATTTCGGCGACATCCACACCCATTCCGGCCAAGTGCTCGACGAGAACGAGGGTAAGGGCTGCGGGCTGGGGTCGCGCCGCGAGAACTACGAGTACGCCCTGGGGCCGGGGGGGCTGGATTTCTACGCCCTGACCGACCACGAGTGGCAGATCGATCCCCCCCGCGTGGCCGAATACTTGGACCTTGCCCTCGAATACGAGCGGCCCGGACGCTTCGCCTGCCTCCCCGCCTTCGAGTTCACCAGTCTGGTCTACGGTCATCGGAACGTCTATTTCCGGGGACCGGGGGGCACGGTGGTCAACGCCAACCGCACCGGCGGAAAGCCGACTCTCGACGTGGCCGACTCGACCACGCCGGAGGAACTCTGGCAGGCGCTGCGCGCCGCCGGGACGCCGTTCTTCACGGTCCCCCATCACCCGTCATCCACCTCCCATCCCTGCAACCTAGGTATTTTCGATGAAAAATTCGACCGGCTCGTCGAGGTGTACTCGGTGTGGGGATCGAGCGAATACTATGGCGATTTCCCGCGCGGGGTTGCCGACCGCTACCGCTCGCTCGATGTGCGCGACGCCATCCGGCGCGGGCACCGTTTCGGCCTGATCGCCTCGGCGGACGGGCACGACGGCCATCCGGGCAATGCCCAGGGACCACTGGTCAAGCATCATCATCAGTTCCACTTCTGCGGCAGCGGCCGGGCCGTCGTCCTGGCCAAGGAACTGTCTCGCGAAGCCGTGTTCGATGCCCTTCACGCGCGGCGCTGCTACGCCACCACCGGCCCGCCAATTCTCCTGGATGCGAGAGTGGAAGGGCAGCTTGCGGGCGGGCGACCCCGGATCGCCGTCTCCTGCCGGGGGACGAACGGCATCGACCACATCCGCGTGGTCCGCGACGGCCGGATCGTCCACTCCGTTCCCGGCTACGGGCAGTTCGACATGCGCTTCGAGTGGGAAGACGGCGCGGTGACCGGGAATGTCCCCCGCAGCTACTACGTGCGGGCGGTGCAGGTGGATCGCGAATCCGCCTGGTCATCTCCGGTCTGGCTGGAATAGCCCAGACCCGCACCCCCGCGGCAGTTGCATTTTCTTGCGAAAATGCAAATTATGGCCGGTATTTCCGGTTGCGGCCCTTGAATAATCCGTGAAAAAGGAATAGTTTGAACTATTGCTCTTTCCGGAGTTTCCCGCGCCTAGGGCTTTTCGGTCGGTTCATGGAATTCATTGGGGGTCTGTTGCTATGCGAAGGAAGTCGATCATGAAAACGAATCAACGACGTTTCACTCTGATTGAACTGCTGGTGGTGATCGCGATCATCGCCATCCTGGCCTCGATGCTTTTGCCCGCCCTGCAGCAGGCCCGGGAGAAGGCGCGGGCCATCTCCTGCACCAGCCAGCTCAAGCAGATCGGCCTGGGCTGGATCATGTACACCGACGACAACAAGGAGCGCACCGTCCGCGCCTTCAACAACCTGGCGGACACGGGCTGGCCGGTCACGGTATCCAACGGAGTGCGCTACGGCCAGGGCTGGGGCCCGCGCATCTTCCCCTACGTGGGCGATCTGAAGACCTTCGGCTGCCCCAGTACCCTGAGCAGCAAGGATCCCGTCAACAACAACCCCAGCAACCTCAACGCCAACTTCCGGGTTCCCAGCAGCACTAGCGGGTCCGTCGCCTGCCGCATCTGGAGCAACTACGGCTACAACTCGGGAACCCATGCCGGGCTCTACAATGGTCCCGGCAACGCCGCCATGAGCCAGTTCACCCGCCCCTCCGATGTCTATGTGGTGCTCGAGGGGAGTTGCGACCGCGTCTACCCGTCCGACACCAGCGATGGGCAACGTTGGCGCTCGGGTTCCACCTGCGCCCCCCACAACAACCGGACCAACATCCTCTTTGCCGACGGGCATGTGGACAACGAGTCCTTCACCCATGTCTTCAACTTGCGCAACGGCAATCTCGGCCCCTGGACGCGCGACAACACCAACACCGGCTCCTACTAGCCGCCGTTGGCTTCCGATTTTTTCCGGCCCCGGTGGGAAACCGTCCCGCCGGGGCCGTTTCGCGAGATGGGTTCTGGTTTCCATTCCCGGTTGCTTTCGGTCCGCGAAAGGCAATCTTGTGGGATTGTCCAAACCAAGGGTGTCGGGTCATGGATCGACGGACATTCAACCGGGGTGTGGCGATGACGATCGGCCTGGCGGCTCTGCCGATTCGCGGAGCCGAAGAGCGGACTTGGATCGAGGAGGGATTCGAGGGCGACATCCCGGATTTCCACACCTTCCAGGGAAGCTATGCCGCCGACTCGGCGCAGGCGCACGGTGGTCGGCGCAGCCTGCGGGTCGAGGTCGAGCCGGGAAAATCCACCGGGGGTGCCTATTTCCGGCTTGGCGAGATGATCCGTCCCGGCGTGGACTACGAGTTCTCGGCTTGGGTTCTGGCCGCGCCGGGGACCACCGCCCGCCTCTTCGTCTCCGCCAGCGACGGGACCGCCCGCCATGCCAAAGGCCAGGACAGCGGCGGCAAGGCGGGCGAATGGGTGCGGCTGGCCGGAGTCGTCCGGGGCGGCGAAATCCGCGAGACCGACCGCGACTTCATGCTGGGCATGGGTAGCTCGGGGGTTTGCTGGTTCGACGATGTGACGCTGCGCGAGACCCGGCTGCCGCCGCCGCCCATCGCCTCCTATCCCGTGGTCCTGAAGTCGCTCCGGGGGGGGGCCGACCGCCGGGTCTCGGTGCTGTCTCCCGGCGG
>LVAZ01000349.1 GCA_001603055.1 Victivallales bacterium Lenti_02 | reverse complement strand
CCTCGGCATCGAGTGGGTCTGTCTCGTCGCCACGGTGATGCAGGACGCGATGATGAGCACGCGCCAGTACCGCGACTCCCTCATCACCCCCGCCGACGACGAGCTGCGCGACATCGCCGACCGCCTGCACGGCAAGGGCATCAAGGTCATGCTCCGCCCCATGCTCGAATGCTGGGACGGCACCCAGCGCTGCCACATCAACTTCCCCGACGACAACGAGATCATGCCCGGCAAGCCGATCAACTACTGGACGCCCTGGTTCGACAACTACATCCACCTCACCCGGCACTACACCCGGCTGGCCACCCGCGCCGGCTGCGAGGCCTACTGCCTGGACAGCGAATTGAACCACACCGTGCGCCAGAACGCCCACTGGCACCGGGTCGTCGCCGCCGCGCGCGCGGAGTTCACCGGGCATCTGACCACCTCCATGATCAACACCCAGCAGTTCGTCGGCAAGCTCACCGATCCGAACCACTGGTTCTTCGCGCTGGACTCGGTGGGCAGCAGCATGTATTCGCCCGCCGCCGGCAAGCCGGGGGCGACAGTCGCGGAGATGGTGGAGTTCCTCCAGCCCGTGGTCGCCCAGTACCGCGCCTTCGCCGAAGCCTACGGCAAGCCCTTCTACTTCGGCGAGACCGGCTGCTGCGCCACCGCCGGGGCCGGGAAACTGCCCTATTTCTGGAACAACGGCGGCGGCTACGACGGTCGCGAGCAGGCCAACTATCTCGAAGCCACCATCCAGGCCTTCGGCGCCGAACCCTGGTGGCGCGGGCTCTTCTGGTGGAAGTGGGACGAGCAGAACCACCGGCCCCAGTTCAAGGACGACCCGGCCGGCGACAAGGGCTTCACCATCCACGGCAAACCCGCCGCCGAAGTGTTCCGCACCTGGTGCAGAGGATAGACGATGCCCGGACCCTACGTCCAAGTCAGCGCGGCCAATCCCCGGTTTTTCGAGACCACGGACGGCAGGCCGTTCATCCCCATCGGGCCGAACATCTGTTTCCCCCGTTCGCCCCTCGATCCGGAACAAACGGTCGCCTACTATGATCGGCTGATCGGGAAACTGGCGGCGGCGGGCGGCAACTTCCTCCGCCTCTGGCTCGGTGCCCCCTGCTTCGAGATCGAGGCCCGGGCGGCGGGCCGGTTCGAGGAAGAGAAGTTGCGGACCATCGCGCGGGTGGTGGAGATCGCCGAACGGGCCGGGGTGCGGATCAAATTCACCTTCGAGCACTTCCGGACCATGGAGCCCAAGCCCCAGGCGGAGATCTTCCCCGGCGCCGCCAGCTTCGTGAAGGACGTCCACCACCGCCAGCGGGGCGGCTCCCTGGAGAGCATCGGGGAATTCCTCACCTCCCCCGAGGGTGCCCGCGTCTTCCTGCGCAAGCTCGATGTGCTGGCCGAGCGCTTCCGCGAGTCCCCGGCCGTCATGGCCTGGGAACTGTGGAACGAGGTGAACTGCACCGGCCCGATGGCGCATTGGGCACCCTGGACGGAACGCATGCTGCCGGAACTCAAGGCCCGTTTCCCGCACCACCTGGCCATCCAGAGCCTGGGCAGTTTCAGCGCCATGTCCGCCCACCCGCACTACGACTGGCTCGCCCGCGTGCCCGGCAACGACTTCCTCCAGGTCCACCGCTATCTCGATCCCGGCGCCGAGATCGACGTCTGCCGGGGACCGCTCGATCTGCTCTGCGCGGACGCCATCCGCGAATTGCGCGAACGCAACCCCGCCACGCCTCTCATCCTGGCCGAAGGCGGCGCGGTCGAGGCCAACCACAGCGCCCCCTCCCATCTCTACGCCGCAGATACGGCGGGCATGATTCTGCACGATGTCCTCTTCGCCCCCTTCTTTGCCGGCGCGGCCGGCGGCGGACAGTGCTGGCACTGGGAGAAATACATCGACCGCCACGATCTCTGGTGGCACTTCGGCCGCTTCGCCAAAGCCGTCGCCGGGCTCGATCCCCGCGCGGAAAACTACCAGCCCTGCCAACGCGAGAACCGCCATCTGCGCTGCCATGCCCTGCAAGGCAAAACCCACACGCTGGTCTGGTGCCGAGACAAAGGCAACACCTGGGAAACCGAACTTGACGGCGGGCAGGCGCCAGCTCTGCGGACAGGGGAGACCCTGGATGCCCGCGCCTTCGGCCCGAGCCCGCTGCGCGCCGCCTCCTACTACAACCCGTGGACCGATGCCGGCGGCTCCCTGGAGCGGGCCGGCTCCTCCCTTTCCCTGCCCCCTTTCCACCGTTCGCTGGTAATCCGGCTGGACACGTAATCCAAAGGCACAGGCCATGAACGAACTCGCCCAGAAGCTCTCCCACTACCTGCTCAAGGACGATCCCGCCATCGAGGCCCGCATCGAGCGCGGCATCGAGGAGAACCGCAAGGGCGACGGCACCGTCGCCCTGGTCGGCCCCGACGGCAAACCGGTGGCGGGCGCCAAAATCACCCTCCGCCAGCTCGGCCACGAATTCCACTTCGGCTGCAACGCCTTCATGCTCGGCGAGTTCCCCGAGGCGGAGCAGAACGCCCGCTACGAGGAAACCTTCAAGGAACTCTTCAACCTGGCCGTCATCCCCTTCTACTGGTCCGACCTCGAACCGACCGAGGGCGAGCTGCGCTTCGGCAAGGACAGCCGCCCCATCTACCGCCGCCCGCCCCCGGACCGCGTCCTGGAATACTGCGAGAAATACGGCATCGTGCCCAAGGGGCACCCCCTGCTCTGGCATCTCTTCCGACCGAACTGGCTGTCGACGGACGAGCGCGAAATGCGGCGGCAAATCCGCCGCCGGTTCCAGCAGATCGGCGAGCACTACGCCCACCGCATCGGCATCTGGGATGTCTGCAACGAGGCCCAGACCCTCAAACCCGGCCTGCCCCAGAATCACATGCCGGAGAACCACGTAGAGTTCGCCTTCGAGCTGGCTGCCGAGTTCTTCCCCGACTGCGTGAAGACCTACAACGACGACCGCATGTGGTACCACTACAGCCGCACCTACACCCCCGTCTACCTGATGATGAAACATCTGCTCGGGCAGGGCTGCAAGGTGGACGCCCTCGGCCTGCAATGCCACATGTTCCAGGGCCAGTGGCAGTACGCCAACCTCTTCCTGAATCCCACCTGCCTGTTCGACTGCCTCGATCTCTACGGCAGGCTCGGCGTCCCGGTCAACTTCTCCGAAGTCAGCATCATCAGCCGCCGCGATCTCGGCGACGGCGACACCTTCCAGAAGCTCATGAGCGAGAAGCTCTACCGCATCTGGTTCAGCCACGCCGCCGTCAACGGCATCATCTGGTGGAACATGGTGGACGGCACCGCCGCCTACGCCCCCCTCGGCAGCGAGCAGGGCGAAAACAGCCTGCGGGCCGGGCTCGTCAACTACGACTTCACCCCGAAACCCGCCTACACCGCCCTGCACGACCTCGTCCGGAAAACCTGGCGCACCGAGACCACCCTCGATTACCGGGCCGGAACCGCCAACCAGTTCCGCGGCTTCTACGGCGACTACGAGGCCACCGTCCAGACCGACGCCGGCACCACCACCCACCGCCTGAAGCTCTCGAAACAAGCCATCAACACCTTCACCCTCCAACTCGGCTAATACCGTATTCACCACGAAGACACGAAGAACACGAAGTGAAGACAAAAAAGACAAGAACAGAACCGCGCAGCGCCCGGAGTCTCCGGGCGCTGCGCGTTGCTTTCTCTTCGTGCCCTTCGTGCCTTCGTGGTGAATCCCCTCCCCGGCAGTTTCACACTCACCACGAAGACACAGAGAACACGAAGTGAAGACAGTAGAAAACAAGGAAAATCCGCGCAGCGCCCGGAGTCTCCGGGCGCTGCGCGTTGCTTTCTCTTCGTGCCCTTCGTGCCTTCGTGGTGAATCCCCGTTTTCAGGCTAGGAGGCCCTGTCGATGACTCCCTGGACTCAACTCTTCGACCTCGCCGGGCGGACCGCCCTCGTCACCGGCTCCTCGCGCGGTATCGGCAAGGCCATCGCCCGCATTATCGGCCAGGCCGGGGCCAAGGTCTTCGTCCACGGCAGCCGACCCTCCGAGGCATTGGACGCAACCCTCGCCGAATTCCGCGAACTCGGCATCGAGGCGGCGGGTTGCTATGCCGACATCGCCGACTCGGCGGCCAACCGCCGGCTCGCCGAAGAGGTCGGCCCGGTGGACATTCTCGTCCTGAATGCCTCCCTGCAGTACAAGACCAAATGGTCGGAGATCGACGCCGAGCAGTTCGCCTCCCAGGTCAACACCAACCTGCGCTCCAGCATCGAGCTGATCCAGGGCTTCGCCCCCGCCATGCTGGCGAAGCAATGGGGGCGCATCGTCATCGTCGGCAGCGTCAACCAGGACCGCCAGCACCCCGACATGGCCGTCTACGCCGCCACCAAGTCGGCGGGGCTCAACCTCTGCCAGAATCTCGCCCGCCAGTTCGCCCCCGCCGGCGTCACCGTCAACAACCTCGCCCCCGGCGTCATCGACACCGACCGCAACGTCGCCGCCCTTGCCAACCCCGTCTACCGCCAGAAAGTGCTCGACAAAATCCCGGCCGGCATCATCGGCGACCCCGAGGACTGCGCCGGTCTGGCCCTCACCCTCTGCTCCGCCGCCGGCCGCTACATCACCGGCCAGAACATCTACGTCGACGGCGGCATGACCCTGTAGGAAATGCAGAAT
>LVAZ01000348.1 GCA_001603055.1 Victivallales bacterium Lenti_02 | reverse complement strand
TCGGCCCCGGCATCGGCCAGCCGGTCGATCCGGGCGCAGGCCTGGTCGCGCATCCGCCGGGCGGCGGCATGGATCGTGTCGGGGTGCTCGGCCAGGTCGATGGAGAACTGCATCCAATCCTGCACCGCCTCGATGGCCCAGACGCTGCCGCCGACAATGCTGCCCACGAGAATGCGGTCGCCGAAGGCCGCCTTGGCGGCGACGACTCCGTCCGGATCGCTCCACGGCCAGAACACCGCCAGAGCGTCCCAGCCATAGGTTTCGACGATGCGCTGGTAGACTTCCACGCAGGCTGCGACCATCTCGCGCTTGCGCGGCGCGGTGCAGGAATCCCACTCACGGCGGTCGGGAAAGCGCAGGCCGAAGGCCTCGTGCTCCAGCTCGAACATCGTCTCGAAGTGCGGGGGCCTATCCGGCTCCTCGAAACGGAGCGTCTTCAGCATGCGCTGCTTGCCGGTCATGGTGTCCTCCGCTTGGCGAGAATCCCGTGCCAGAGGTCGGCCATGTAGTCCATGCCCTCCGGGCCGGGATGGACCGGGTCGCTGCCGTACCAGCGTTCGCGGTCGCCGGCGAAAACCGCGAAGAAGTCGGGACCGGCCCGCAGGTTCCGGTCGGCCACCAGGGCGTCGATGCAGTCGCAGTACTGGCGCAGGATGGCGGCGGCCCCCGGCGCGTAGTCGTAGCTGGGACGGGCGAGATAGATGGCGTCGGAAACAGCCCCGAAATCGGTTTGCAGCAGCTCGACGATCACCCGCAGATTCGCCCCGAATATCGCGGGTGAAACCATTTGCCGCTCGTCGTTGACGCCGAGATGGATCAGCCAGACGGTCGGTTCGAGAAGGCGCATCCGGTCGCGCCACCCGCCCTGGTTGTTCCGCATCATGGCCAGATAGTGGCCGGTGGTGTAGCCGCCCATGCCCTCGTTGGCGAGGAAGACCGGTTCCCGCCAGCTCGCCGCCAGGACATCGTTCAGCCGGGTCAGCCAGCTCTGGAAACAGTTGATCTCGGGCTTGTGCCGGGACGTCGTGGGGGCGTATTGCGGGAAATTGCGGCCGTCGCGGGAGACGGCGCTGCCGGGGAAGCTGGCCGCCGTCAGCGCCAAGTCGTCGCGCCAGAAGCCATGACCGAGATAGCCCTCGGTGAGACTGTCGCCGATGGCGCACAGCACCGTGCCGATGCCGACACGCTCGAACCGGCCGCAGGCCAGCACCTCCCCGTCCCCGTCGAACAGGCGCAGGTCCACGGCATATTCGCCGGACGGCAGGCCCGCGAACTCCACCGCCGGCGCGGCGGGACTCGCCGTCCGGACCAGTACCCCGCCACTTCCGCCCACCAGGGCGACCTCGGCCGCAACCACGCCGGGCGTGGCGAACTCGACGCGCACGGTCAAATCGCGCGAGGACTGGATGCAGGGAATCGCATAGGACCCCGCAACGTCCGGAACCACCGTCCGCAGGGAACGGACAGCCCCCGGCTCACCGGCAACCAAATCCGACGTGGCAAGAACAAGCGTCATGGGCGGTCCTTGTCAGATGGCGGGCATCACGTTGCCACCACAGACAGGAAGATAGACCCCGCTGATGAAACTGGCCAGGTCCGAAGCCAGAAAGGCGACGGCATGGGCGATTTCCTGGTCGGTGCCGCGCCGTTTCAGCGCCACCCCGTCCAGATACCATTGCGGGGTGCCCTCGCCCGTGCGGTTCTCGCTGAGCGTCCAGCCGGGGGCGACCTGGTTGACCGTGATGCCGTGCCCGCCCACCTCCTTGGCCAGCACCCGCAGCACCCGGTCCATGCCCGCCTTGCCCGAGATGTAGGCCGACTGGTTCGGCCAGCACTGCATGGTGCATTCGGTGTTGATGCCGATCACCCGGCCCCAGCCGCGCTCGATCATGGCCGGGACAAAGGCCTGGGCCATCAGCACGTTTTGCAGGACGCTGGAGCGGAACTGGCTCTCGTAGTCGGCCTCGCTCTGCTCCAGTACCGAAGTCCATTCGTACTGGATGACGGCGTTGTTGACGAGGATGGCGGGCGCGCCGAGCTGGGCGGTCACCGCCTCGCGCATGGCCTCGATGTCGGCCTTGCGGGTGATATCCGCCTGCACCACGGCGGTTCGGCGACCGAGCGCCCGGCACTCCGCCGCCAACTCCTCGGCCTTGGTTTGGTTCTGGTGGTAATGGATGGCGAGGTCGGCCCCGGCTCGCGCCAGGGTGCGCACCATCACCCGTCCCAGTTCGCTGGTGGCGCCGGTGACCAGGGCAACCCGGCCGGCAAGATCGATGGAAAGCATGGTCCGTCTCCCGAGATTGTTCAGACGCAGCAGGCCTGGTGGCCGCCGTCAACGCGGAGGGTGACGCCGGAGATGTAGGCGGCTTCGGGCGAGGCGAGGAAGACCGCCGCGTTGCCGATGTCGGTGGGCGTGCCGATGCGCCCGACCGGAACCCGGGTCCTGAGGAAGGCGGCGTTTTCCGGCTTCTCCCAGTGGAAGCGGGTCATGTCGGTGAGGATCATGCCGGGAGCGATGGCGTTGCAGGTGATGCCGTGCTTGCCGAGGGCCGTGGCGAAACCGACCATGGTCATCCGCATGCCCGCCTTCGAGGCGCCGTAGTCGACCTGGGCCGGGCCGGTCACGTTCTCGGCCAGCGAGGTGATGAAGACCACCCGCCCGCCGGTGCCCTGCGCGATCATCTTCTCGGCGGCGAGCTGGGTGCAGTGGAAGGCCCCGGTGAGGTTCACATCGAGGGTCTTCTGCCAGACCTCCGGCGACATCTTCATCACCTCGATGAAGGGGCAGATGCCCGCGTTGTTCACCAGCACATCGATCCGCCCGAACCGGGCGACGACCGCCTCGATCATGGCCTGCACCGAAGCCCGGTCGGCCACATTGCAGGCCAGGCCGACCGCCTCGGTGTCCAGCTTGGCCGCTGCCGCCTCGGCGGCGGCCAGGTCCAGATCGGCGATGACGATCCGGTCTTTCCGGGCGGCGAAGCACTCGGCGATACCGTAGCCGATTCCCCGCGCCGCCCCGGTGACTACGACAACCCGCGCTGTGCTCTGCATGGTCTGGCCTCCTGTGGTTGAAACCGTATTCGACATTTCGGGACACAGGAGTAGAATGATGCCATCGGAACCCGGCTTCAATATGAGAAAACTGACATGAATATGGATCATTCTGATTTTCCCCTGCCTGCCGGCGGGATTCCGGGGCGTTTGGACGCCTCGTTCTGGGCACCGGACCCAAGCCCCGCCGCCGACTCGGCGAAACCGCTGTACATCACCCGCTACGCCGGGCCACGGGCGCGGGCACCGCTGGAATCCCATCCCTTCTGGGAACTCACCTACGGCATGGGGGGACAAGGCTGCGTCGAACTTCCGGACCGCGTGTTTTCCCTGTCCGAGGCGACCCTGCTGCTCCTGCCCCCCGGCTGTCCCCACCGCGAGCGGGCCGACCACCCGCACTGGGACACCCTCTGGCTGGGCTTCCAGGGCGACCTGCCGGAACGGTTGGGGCTGACCGCACCCACCATCCTCGAAAACGCCCATGCCCTGCGCCCCTGGTGCGAGCAAATCTGGCTCTGGCGGCAGCGGGAGACCGGAACGACCGGGCCGGAACTCGAAAACCTGACGGCATTTCTCGTCCGCGCCTGCGCGCGGCTCGTCCAGACCCCGGCGGGAAGCAGCCGCAGACCCTGGCTGGCCAGTGTGCAGGACTACCTCGAAGCCCACCTGCAGCGGGATTTGAGCATCGAGGAACTGGCGGCGGTGGCGGGCTACAGCACCGGCCACTTCCACCGGGAATTCCGCCGGGCCACCGGCGAGACGCCAGGCCAGTATCTGACCCGCCGCCGTCTGGAAACCGCCCGCCTCTACCTCCGCCAGAGCGGCCTGCCCATCCGCGAGATCGCGGCGGCGGTCGGTTTCGCGGACCCCCTCTACTTCAGCCGGGTCTTCCGCCGCCATTTCGGTTGCTCGCCCTCGCAGGTGGCGCGGATTGGCGAATCCGGGGCACCTCAATGCCGGCGCACGGCCCAGTCCTCGTGATTGGGCACGTTGCGGTGCCACTGCACCCGCCCGCCGGGGTAGAGCGCATTGTAACCCTTGAGATGGCGCTCCTCCATCAGGCTGGTCAGGGGCCACTCCTCGGTGCCGCTCTGGGCGCCGCCGATGTTCTCGGGGCTGGACTCGGGGTCGGCGTCGGCCATGAGAATGCACTCCTCGGGATTCGCGACCTGGGCGAGGCGGACGCCGCCGAAGCCGGGGAGATGGTTGTCGATGCCGTCGCCGTCCACGTCGTCGTAGTCGTAGTAGCTCAGCCCGTAGTGCAGCACCTTGCCGTTGCCCGAGTCGATCCGCCGGGGGTTGGGGTCGCCGGACGGGCAGAGCCAGATGCGCTCGGTGTCGAAATACATCTGCAACACATCGGAGAACAGCACGATCCCGGCGGGCGTGTTGCGCCGGAGCGAGGGAATCCAGCCGTCGTAGTCGTCCGTGTAGAGCAGCACCCCGATGCCGATCTGCTTGAGTTTCCCGACGCAATCGGTCGCCTGCGCCTTCTGCCGCGCCTTGGCCAGCGCGGGCAACATGATCCCCGCCAGAATGGCGATGATGGCAATGACGACGAGCAGCTCGATCAGGGTGAAACGGCGGCGGCGCATGGCAAAAACCCCAGATGGATGCAGGGAGCTAAGGCGTCACGTTATTCGGGAAACGCAACGGCGGAGGTGATATTGTGTGTCGGTCCGGACCGACGCTTGATCCCCATGCCCGGAGGAATCCCATGCCGCATCTCGAATCGCTCTGCCGTCTGGCCTGGTGCATAGTCGGCGCCCCGCTGGTTGCGACCGGGGCACCCGCCATTTTCGCGACCAACAGCCCGGCCGCCCTGCATCGG
>LVAZ01000347.1 GCA_001603055.1 Victivallales bacterium Lenti_02 | reverse complement strand
CATTATACGACGCCCGCTTGGGGAACGGGGAAAACTGTAGACGGCGGACGGGCAATGTCAAGCCCGCCGCCGCCGATTCGGGCGGAAGCTAGGGTTCGCGGTGCTTGGCTTCGGGGAAGGCGGCGGGGGCGGCGGGGGCGGTCCGCTCGACCGGGTTGATCTCGGCGTGGTCGAAGAGGACCTGGGTTTTCCAGTCTTTCCCTTCGAGGCGCATTTCCTTGACGAACCAGAGGTTGTCGTCGTGCTTCTTGGCCCCCTTGAGCTCGAGGGTGCGCCAGGCCTCCTTCCCGTCCGGACGGAACCACTGGGCCTGGAGGGGGAATCCCCGTTCGGCGTCGAACCAGACCCGGACGGTGCCCTTGCCGTCGCCGGGGTGGCGCAGCTCGAAGACCCGGCAGCGGCGCTGGCGGAAACTTTCGGCGGGCATTTCGCGCAGGAAGTGCCAGTAGATGAAGGCGAAGGTGACATCCTCGGGCTGCACGCCGAAGTCGGCCAGTCCCGGCGCCTCCTCCTGCTCGGGAAGATCGAGGGTGGAGACGGGGATGTCGCCCGCGGCGTGGCTCTGCTCGTAGGTGTAGACGTTTTTCTCGTTGATCACCACCTGGGCGTGCATCGAGACGGGGGAGAAGGCGAGGCGGATGCGCACCGTGCCCCGCTGGCGGCTGTCGCCTTTGACGTGGTTGAGGCGGCCGGTGACCTCGCCCCAGGCGTCCTGGCGGAAGGGGCGGCGCACCTCGGCGAGAAATTCCTCGGCGGACAGGGCCGCGAAATCGGCGCGGAGAGCGCCGGGGGCCAGAAGCAGCAGGCAGGCCAGGACGGGCCAGAGAGACGATTCGCGGCGCATGCCAATTCTCCGTAGCAGGATGGGGGGCCTCACTCGTTCTCCTCTTCGATTCCCTGGGGATGGTAGCTCAGGTCGTCGGTTATGAGCATCTGGTCGAAGCGGATGCCGTCTTCGCGGTTAAGGAGATATATCCGGTTCGTGCCTTTGGCAAGTCGGATCACGTCGGGGGCGGCCACCCAGTGCCAGACATCGTAGGTGCCGTCGTCGCCCACCCGCATGGGATGCCCGTCGTCGCCCACCTTCACGAACACCGAATTGCCGCATGAGCCGTTCCACAGGACCCGGACCCAGACCATGCATTCCAGGTCCTCGGGCGCGTCGAGTTCGAAGCGGGCGCCGCCATGGGCCAGGCCGGCCGCCGCCTCGCTGGGGGGCACGCCGCTGTTGTCGGGGACATGCAGAATGGTGCCCTTGGCGGCTTGGGAGTCGGATTCCTTGCGCATGGGCTTGCCGATTTCCTTGGCGTCGCCGGCGTCGAGGACGCGCAGGAAGCCCTGGCTGGCGAAGGAGGAGTTGCTCCAGTTCGCGCGCGCTCTGGGCGGCGGCGGGGGCATGGTCCCGCTGTCGGTCGATTTGCCGGCCAGCACGATGAGGCCCGCCAGCAGGGCGAAGACGGCGCCCCAGGCCAGCAGGCGCTTCAGGTTCAGGGTCAGCAGCGCCCCGGCGCTCCAGGCGCTGGCCAGGCCGAGGGCGACGAACCAGGAGTTGCCCTTGGTGAAGGGGTCGGTGATCCACATGGCGCCGAGGACGACGGCCAGCAGCGCCCCGCCGCCCAGTTGCCGGGGGTCGCCGACCCCGGTCAGGAAGCCGCGGACGCCCAGGCCCACGCCCCAGAGCAGGAGGGCGACCATGAGAAAGCCGGCCGGGTAGCCCACCGTGGCGAAGAGGATGCCGTAGCCGGACTGGCTGTCGGCCTCCATGTCGTTCACGTTCTCGCGGGGGAGAAGCCGGTAGGCGGCGCCGATGCGGCGCTGGTAGGCGCTGCCCGCGCCCACGCCGTGCAGGGGGTGCTCGCTGGCCAGCCGGAAGGCGGGAATCAGTTCGAGATGGCCGGGCTTGAGGGCGCCGTAGCGGTCCGCCAGGGGGCTGAGGGAGTCGGCGAGGACGGCGCCGCGCCCGCCGACGAGCAGCGACAGGGCCAGCAGAATCAGCGCTCCCAGATTGGCCAGTCCGGCCTTGCGGGAGTGGATGAAGCCGAAGAACACGGCGGCGGCGGCGACCACCAGCAGGAGCTGGCCGTGGGCGACGAAGCCCAGCACGACGGCGGTGCCGAGCAGGATCGCGCACCAGCTTTTCCAGCCTTTGGCGAGCTGGTAGGCGAAGGGTTGCAGCCAGACCAGCGCCAGGCCGACGAACAGGCCCAGGGCGAGACGGCTGCGGAACAGGCCGGTGAAGGCACCGCCGAAACCGGCGGCCAGCTCGGCCACGTCCTTCGGCGGCAGGGTGCTGCCGAAACCGAAGCGGAAGCCCTGGACGAGAGCCACCGCCAGGCTCGCCGCGAGCGCCGTCCCCACCGCCCACAGCACCCAGTGGGGGCGGTGTTTGAGCAGCAGGCCCAGCATGGCCGTGCCGCAGAACAGGTACACGACCCGCTGGACGACCTCGACGGCACCCGGCAGATGGGAGCGCGCCGCCAGGTTCGCCAGGGCGTAGACGATCAGCACGGCCGGCAGCGGCGCGGGCACCGCCACCTCGCCCACCCCCCGCCAGAGGTGGTACAGAACCGCCAGAAAGGCAAGCCCCGCCACCGCGTCCGCCGCCGGCACGCCGCCGAAGGGCAGCACCAGTTGGCTGCCCATCAGACCCAGGGCGACCGCCAGCAGCAACAGCAGGTTCCGCGACGGAGTAACCCCCAGCCGGACCGATTCGTTTGCATCCATCATCATGCGACCTCGCGGCAAATGAAAACCAGGTGAGACTAGACCCGCAGCGCAGCCCGTCCGTTCCATCGGGAAACGCTCATGGCCACTTTTGCAGGAGACGCACGCGGCGAGCCGGGCATTGGCCCGCCGGGCAAAGAAAAACCGCCGCCGCGGTTTCCTCGCCGAACCGTCGGCTTTTTGCCGGGCGAACGCTTGCAATCCACCGGGGG
Source organism: Victivallales bacterium Lenti_02 (assembly GCA_001603055.1). GTDB lineage: Bacteria > Verrucomicrobiota > Lentisphaeria > Oligosphaerales > Lenti-02 > Lenti-02. Next base: position 4,540 of record LVAZ01000347.1, on the reverse strand, counting down.
CGGGCTACCTTTTACCTCGTTTCCTCCCCTTGCTCGGGTGGCGGAACTGGCAGACGCGCTAGGTTGAGGGCCTAGTGCCCGTAAAGGGCGTGCGGGTTCGAATCCCGCCTCGAGTACCAGAGCAAGCGTGGAAGCGCCGGTCGCAAGACCGGCGCTTTTTTCGTCTCCGGGAGGAAGCGCATTGACGCGCGGGGGTGCGGCCCCTATGGTTTGCCACCGAATCCACCAACTCCAGTGAACGCCATGCCCCTGCCGGCCGATCTTCTCCTCGCCCTGCGCTACTTCCGCCCGAAGCGGACGTTCATCAGCGTGATCACGCTGCTGTCGCTGATTGGTCCCATGCTCGGGGTGGCGATCCTGATCATCGTGACCTCGGTGATGTCCGGTTTCGACCACGACATCCGCCAGGGCATTCTGAGCATGCAGGGGCATGTCTACGTGAATCCCCGCTTCCGGGGCCAGATCATCGAGAACCCGGAGGTTCTGCTCGCGAAGATGGCCGAGGCGGGGGTGCATGGCGCCCCCTTCATCGAGGGGCCGGTGCTGGGGCAGATCGGCAGCGAGCCCTTCATCAAGATGGTCCGGGGCATCCGCCCGGAACTCGAACGGCAGGTGACCAACTACGCCGACAACGGGCGCTTCGTCGGCAAGGGCGACCTCGCGGAAGGCGAGGTGCTGGTCGGCCGGGTCATGGCCTACCGGCTCGGCCTCGATATCGGCGACAGCCTTCTCCTCCACGCCCCCCAGCGGCTCACCGGCAACATCAAATGGGGCGAGGGCGGCGAGATCACCGTCGAGGAGCCCGACGAGGTCTATCTCCCCGAGGAGGTGAAGATCGTCGGCATCTTCAGCTTCGGCGTGCAGGACTACGACGACGGCTTTCTGTTTCTGCACATCGACCAGGCGGCGGACCTGTTCGGCTACGAGTGGGGGACGGCGATGAGCCTCCACGGCAGCGTGGCGGACCCGTTCCGCATGGAGGGCACTCTCGCGGAGCTGCGCGGGAAGCTGCCCTACCAGCGGGTGGCCGCACCGGACGGGCGGGGCGAGACGCTCGAACCCAAGTACGAGGTCCGCTCCTGGCAGGAGGTCAACGCCCTGCTGTTCGGCACCCTGCGGGTGGAGAAGACGCTGATGGTCTTCCTGCTCACCTTCATCGTGGTGGTGGCCTCCTTCGGGATCACGGGCACGCTGATCACCCTGGCGGTGCAGAAGACCCGCGAGATCGGGATCATGAAGTCGATGGGGATGAGCGGCTGGCTGGTGGCGCGGATTTTCCTGCTGCTCGGCGCGGCCATCGGCACCCTCGGCACCGTCTTCGGCACCGTTCTCGGCCTGCTGGTCATCCACTACCGGAACCAGGTCGCCGCCGTGCTGAGCGCGCTGATGGACGCGGATGTCTTCCCGGCCGATCTGTACCATCTCACCGAGATTCCCGGCCGCCCCATGTTCGGGGACGTGGGGCTGATCGTGGCCCTGGCAGTCTTCATCTGCACCCTGGCCTCGCTGGTTCCCGCCCTCTACGCCTCGTTCCTGTCGCCCGCCCGGGCTCTGCGGGAGGACAACTGACCATGCCTGCCGCCGCTCAACCGGTTCCCGCCTTCTCCCTGCGCGGCGTGGGCCGCACCTTCCGGCTCGAACGCCACCGCATCGAGGTGCTGCGGGACGTGAGCCTGGACATTGCCGAGGGAAGCTGGACGGCCCTGGTCGGACGGTCCGGCTCGGGCAAGACCACCCTGCTGCAACTGCTCGGCGCGCTCGACCGTCCCTGCCGGGGCGAGGTTTCCTGCCGGGGGCGCCGCTACGACCGTCTGTCGGCCCGGAAACGGGACCGCATCCGCCTGCTCGAAATCGGCTTCGTCTTCCAGTCCTACCACCTGTTTCCCGAGCTGAACGCGCAGGAGAACGTGGCGCTGCCCGCGCTGCACTGGGGCTGGGACCGCCGGGAGGCCCGGGCCCGCGCCGACCGGCTGCTCGAACGCTTCGGCCTCGGCGACCGCCGCCGCCACCGCCCCTGCGAACTCTCCGGCGGCGAGCAGCAGCGCGTCGCCCTGGCCAGGGCGCTGATGAACAACCCGGACATCATTCTGGCGGACGAGCCCACCGGCAACCTCGACGTCGCCGCCGGCGGCGAGATCACCGCCATTCTCCGGGAACTGCACGCGGCGGACGGCAAGACCGTCGTCATGGTGACCCACGACCTGAATCTGGCCGGGCTGGCCGACCAGGTCTATGTCATGCGCGGGGGGCACGCCTTCCCCCATCCGCCGGGCCGGCCCCTCACTCTGGACGCCTAGAGCGCGCGGCGGCCAGCAGCCGCTCGATGAGATCGAGCAGGCATTGGGGGTCGTAGGGTTTGGCGAGCAGGGGAATGTCCTCGGGCAGAGCGAGGCCGGCGGGAAGCTGCTGCTGCGCGTAGCCGCTGCAGAAGAGAATCGGCAGGTCGGGCGCCTGGCGGCGGATCCGTTCGGCCACTTCCGCCCCGGTCAGCTCGGGCATGACCAGATCGAGCATGACCAGGTCGATCCGGTCCCGGTGCGCCTCGAACTGGGCCAGGGCGTCTTTCCCGTCCTTTCCCTCGATCACCGCGAATCCCGCTTTGGCGAGCAGGCGGACAGCCACCTGGCGGACCGACTCCTCGTCCTCGGCGAGCAGCACGATCCGGCCTTTGCCGCTGGGCTGGGCTGGGCTGGCCGCCGGGTCCGCCGCCTGCGTTTCCTCGCCGGTCCGGACCCGGGGCAGGTAGATTTGGAAGCTCATGCCCCGGCCGGGGGACGAATCGACGACGATGCCGCCGTCGTGCTGGGCGACGATGCCGTGCACCATGCTGAGCCCCAGGCCCTGAAACACCCCGTCCCCGTTCTGCGGAGTCTCGAAAACCGGCTCGAAAAGGTGTTCGAGCCGTTCGGGGGGGATTCCCTGGCCGGTGTCGGAGACACCGACGCGCACGTACTGGCCGGGGGGCAGGGGGCCGACCAGCGTCTGGCACGTCTCGGCGAATTCGATGTTGCCGGTGGCGATGGTGAACACGCCGCCGTGGGGCATGCCCTCGCAGGCGTTTTCCGCGAGCAGCACGAGGGCCTGGCCGAAGCGGGGCCCGTCGAGCGCCGCCGGCCACAGCGGATCGGCCAGATCGAGCCGCAGGTCCACATCGAGCCCGAGCCGCTGCTGGATGGTAGGGGCGATCGCGCGGACTGCGGTGTTGACGCAGGCGGTCTCGCGCCGCACGGTCTGGCGGCGGCTGAAGGCGATCAGGCGGGCTGTGATGCCGGAGCCCCGGCGGCTGGCGGCCAGAATCTGCTCCAGGCTCCCCCGCAGGTCCGGGCTGTCGACCGATTCCACCATTTCCCCGGCATAGCCGAAAATAACCTGGAGAAGGTTGTTGAACTCGTGCGCCAGGCTTCCCGCGAAACGGGCGACCGCCTCGATCTTGCGGGCCTGGACCGTGCGCTCCTCCAGTTCGGCCTTCCCCCCCACGCTGCGCGCGATGGCGAAATAGTGGGTGATGACCCCCGGGTCCCTGGCCTCCACCGGCGAGACGGTGAGGTCGAGCAGCAGCCGCTCCCCTTCGCGATGGCGGCACCGGACCCGCCGGGACCAGGTGGCGTCCCGGTGGGCGGCGACGAAGGTGCCGAGCCGTTCCACCTCGTCGGGCGGGGCGAAATCGGCGACTCGCCTGCCCTGGAGGTCCCGGAGGGGGAGGCCGAGCAGATTCTCGAAGGCACGGTTGGCATAGGCGAAGCGGCCCTGGCGGTCGACAAACGCCATCGCGTCGCCGGCGCTGTCGAACGCCGCCGCCAGCCGGCGATGGGAGGAGGCGTCCTTCTCGCAGTTCCGGAGCTGTTCCCGCAGTTCCTTCTCGGCCAGCGTCAGTTCGCTGTTCCGGAGGGTGGTCTGGCGGTGCAGGCGGAGCAGGCTCCAGCCCGCCGCCAGCAGGATGCCGAGCAACCCCCCCGAGACCAGGGTGCTGCCTGCGGCCAGGTTGCGCGAAAAGGGGCCGAGCACCGTTTGGGCCGGGGCGATGCAGGCCAGCGTCAGCGGCGTGCCCGCCACGGGCCGCCATTGCCCGATCAGCCGGCAGGTCCGCCTGCCGTTCCGCTGGACTTTCACTTCGGTGATCTGGCCGGGGCCGCCGCGCAGAACCGTTCGGAAGTGGAAGGGCTGGAGAGCGTCGCGGTTGCGGGCGACCAGCCCGATATCCATCTGGACCAGGGCCAGGGTGCCCAATTCCCCCCAGGCAGGGTCCGGCCTGCCGAGAAGAGTTTCGAGACCGGGCGGGAAAATCAGGATCAGGTCGGCCCCCGGCGCGCCGGGCACGGGGACCGAGAAGGCCAGCAGGATATCGTCGCCCCGCCGGACGAAACCGAAACGCCGCTGGCTGGTGTCGGCGGGCAGGGCCATGAACGGGGGAGGGGGCAGCGGCCCTCCCGGACCGAGGGAGGCCAGCACCCGGTCCGGAGCGGCGCGCAGGACCACTTGGCCGCAGACTGGCTGGCCTGCCGCGTGCGGCGCCAGCAATTCCGCCAGCCTGTCCCCCGCC
>LVAZ01000034.1 GCA_001603055.1 Victivallales bacterium Lenti_02 | reverse complement strand
GGCGAAGAGGGATGCGAGGGGGAGGGACAAGCCGCCGTGGTCGCGCAGCAGGGCTTCGAGCAGGGTGCCGAGTTCGTTCCCCGCCTGCTCCAGGCCGATGCGGCTGGGATTGCAGCCCTTGCCCCGCCAGCGGTCCCGCACCTGTCCGTCGCCGGTAAACAGGACCAGTTCCGTCTTGGTGCCGCCGGCATCGATGGCCACATGGAGGCCCGCCGCGCCGCTGTGCTCAACGTGTGGGACGTGCATGGAAGGTTCGCCGCCAGCTTTTTCCGTTTCCGCCGCTCATCATGAAAAGGCAAGTTCTTGCCAAACTTGTCTATTCCCGCAAGGTTCCGTCTGGGATAGACTATAGCATAGTTTCATTCGCTTGCCGGGTGACGGTTCGCGGGTCGGCGGTCAAAAAAGGGCATGGCACGATGGACGAAGTCAGATGGTTGCTGGTAGGGGCCGGTGACATTGCCGGTCGGCGGGTGGCGCCGGCGTTGGTGACGGCGGCGCGTTCCCGGCTGGTGGCGGTGTGCGACATCGACCGCGGGCGGGCGGCGGCCCTGGCCGCGCGGCACGGGGTGGACGCGGTCTACGCGGACTTCGGCCAGGCTCTGGCCGAGAGCGAGGTGGACGCGGTCTATCTCGCCACGCCGCAGAGCACCCATATCGAACTGAGCCTGCAAGTCCTGGCGGCGGGGAGGCACCTGCTCTGCGAAAAGCCCCTCGGGCTGAACAGCGCGGAGTGCCTGCGTCTCCTGGCGGCGGCCCGGAATAGCGACCGCGTCACCAGTTGCTCCAACTACCGGCGGCTGTCGGAGCAATGCAAATTGACGGACGCCATGCTGAAGCGGGGCGACATCGGGCCGCTGGTGGGAGGCTGGGGCATCTATTCGACCCCCTTCTACAATCCCGGCAACGCGCCCATCACCCAGGCCACCGGCAAGAGCCGCATCAAGGAGCTGGGCTACTATCTGATCGACATCGTGCAGAACTTCTTCGGCATGCCGGAGAGCGTTGTGGCGCAGACCGGGCAGCTCCATCCGGAAACCATGAACGATGTGGAGGAACTGGCCACGGTGGTTCTCAAGTTCCCCGGCGGCGCCATCTTCACCATCCTCTTCAACTGCATCACCCAGGGCACCCGGCACGAGATGGAGTTCTTCGGAGAGAAGGGCCGCATCCAGTGGCTGGAATGGCCCCCTCACGGGAACGGCCCCGTGATCCGCATCACCCGCGCCGGTACCGAGACGTTCCCCGTCCACACCGACGAAAACTACCACCTGCCCATGATCGAGGACTACGTGGACAGCCTGCTCGCGGGCAGAACCCCGGTCTGCACGCTCGAAAGCGCGACCAAGACCGAAATCATCACCGACGCCATCTTCCGCTCGATCACCAGCGGCAGGGTCGAGCCGGTGCAATGGAGGGGCGAGGCATGAGGGTTCTTCTGGTCGGCGGCACCGGCTGCATCAGCAGCGAAATCGCGGCCCTGGCCGCGCAACGCGGGAACATCGAGCTGTATCTCCTCAACCGGGGGCGGCGGACGCAGTTCATTCCCGCCAACGCGCGGGTGATCCAGACCGACATCACCAAGCCCGATCTGGTGAGGGAACGGCTCGGCGACCTCACCTTCGACGTGGTCGCGGACTTCCTCTCCTACACGGTGGACCAGCTCGACCGCACGCTCGGCCTGTTCCGCGACCGTTGCGGGCAGTTCGTCTTCATCTCCTCGGCGGCGGTGTACCGCACCCGCTCCTCGGCCGAAGTCGTCACCGAGGCGCGGACCCTGGCCGGCAACACGGTCTGGAGCTACGGCCGGAACAAGATTCTCTGCGAAATGCGGCTGGGCGAGGAACGCGCGGCCGGGGGGATCGAGTACACGGTGGTCCGGCCCTCCTTCACCTACAACAACCTGCGCCTCTTTCACCCGGTCGGGCCGCCTCACCAGGAGTATTCCTGGACGTTGGCCCAGCGGATTCTGCACGGCAAGCCGCTGCTCATGCACGATGACGGCAACGCCCTCTGCACCCTCACCCACGCGAGCGACTTCGCCAAGGCGTTCCTCGGCCTGCTCGGCAACCCGCTGGCCTACGGCGAAGCCTTCCACATCACGTCCGGCGAACACTACACCTACAACCGGGTCGCCGAAATGCTCGGCGAGGCCCTGGGCGTCGAGACCAAGCTCTGCCACATCCCCGCCCACATCCTGGGCTTCGAACTCGGCGGCGATTTCGGCGAAAAACTCACCGCCTTCGCGAAAAACGGCATCTACGACAGCCGCAAGGTCAAGAAACTGGTCCCTGAGTTCATTTGCACCACCAGCCTGGCCCAGGGTTTGCGGCAGTGCATCCAGTTCTACCGAGACCATCCGGAATTCCAGGTCGTCAGCCAGGAATGGGACCAGACCATGGACCGGCTGGCCGCCAAACACGGCGACATGTATCCCTGGTAGGAGGGCCGGTGATGCGGAATTGGCTATTTGCGGGTTTTGCTACCAGCAAGGTAGTACGGTCTCCGGCAATCCGGGGGGGGGCTTTGGAGGAGGTCACAGTGGCCGGAACGGGCGAGGTGCAACTGGGTGCCCCGGCGCTGCAGGCGCGCCGCCGCATCGTGCTGAACCTCGATCCGGCCAAGAATCTGGGAATCGTCTTTCCGGCGCAACTGCTGGTGGAAGTGCAGGGTACGGCTCCTGCCGACAAGACCCATCAGGACCGGAGACGAATCGGTATCTTCCGTTGTATAGGCTCGTTTTTCCGCCTTTAACACGCTACCTTTCAGGATGTAGCAACCATGCTTCGCCCGCACATCGTGGGGGCGGAGCGGGAGTCTCCCGGATGTTCAAGCCATTCGACCAAGTCCGCGACCGTCTGGAACGTCAATATCTGGACCTGCCCTTCGCGCCGGAGTCCGGGTTGGACAAGCAGGGGCTGGAGGCGGCTTGGGCGCGTCTGCATGCCGAGCATGCCGGCGAGCCGCGCATTCTGCTCCGGGCCAGGTTGTTCCATCTGCTTTGCGCCAAGGCTCGGCTGGCCCTCGAACCCGGCGACCCCTTCGTGGGGAAAATCGAACATCACGGGCTGCTCCATGCCCTCCGCCGAGGCTGGTGGCAGGAGGAGGGGAAACGGGAGTTCGCCCACGATCCGCCCGAGCAGCCCGCCGCCTGGCGGGCGCAGTTGGACTGCGCCAGCCACATCTGCCCNNGTCTTCCACCGGGCGGTCGCCCAGGTGTTCGAGGGCATGGTGGAATTGGTCCGGCGGTTCCAGGCGCTGCAACCCAGCCCGGCCCTGGCGGTCTTGGCCGAAGGCCCGCCCAGGACCCTCCACGACGCCCTGCAACTGGCCTACCTCTACAATGAGCTGATCGAGCTGGACAGCATGGAAATCCGCTCGATGGGGCGCTTCGATCTGCTCTATGTCGAGTTCTACCGCGCCGATCTGGCGGCGGGACGG
>LVAZ01000346.1 GCA_001603055.1 Victivallales bacterium Lenti_02 | reverse complement strand
GGCGCGGCCAGTTGCCCGGAAACCAGAGCGTTCAGATTGTGCATCCCTTCCTGGACGGCAGGCATCTCGCGGTCAGTTGCGGCACGGGGCGGTTCTTCATCCTCGACGCGGCGGATGTCACGCGGCTAAAGTCGGTCTACTCCGGCGGTGCCGGCGGCATTCTCTACGCCGACATGTTCCCGACGCGGGACCGGAACGGCCTCTTCCCGGTCAACTGGCATTCCCGCGGCATTGCCTGGTACAGCCTGAACGGTGCCGCGCCGGCCGTGACGAGCACGGGGAACCCCCCGCAGGGCAGCCAGATGGATGGCATCGACCTGCTGGACAACGGTCGGTTCGTGTTTCCCGTGCGCGGCTCGCAGCTCGCGCTCATCGACCCGGAGTCCCCCGGCGAGCCGAAAATCGTCGAGGTCGCGGGTGCCGTCCCGAACCTGCCGGTCCGCGGGATTCCAACGGTCTGCGGTAATCTCGTCGCCTTCGCCTCCCGCCGCGACGGGAAAGTGGTGACGCTTGATCTCTCCGCGCCGGAGAGCCCGGTCGTGGTCAAGGACCGCTGCTACGACCTGTCGCAGGGCAACTGCGACCGAGTCGCGTTCCACAACGGCAAGATGATCATCCCGGCAGGGCACTACGGCCTGTTCATGGAAAAGTGACCGGCCGGGAGTGGCCGGAGCTTCCAGCTCCGGAGTTCAGAGTTCAAAGTTCAGAGTTCAGAGTTCGGAGTTCGGAGTTCAAAGTCGGAGTTCGGAGTTCGGGGTTCGGGGTTCGGAGATTTCTCGCTGAAGGCGAGCGACTCTGACCGGGCTGACACGTGGCTCCCGCTTCGGGGAGTAAGACCACCGGCTCCCGGCTTGTCGTGATCCACTGGGACAGGCTCGGCTCCAAGGAGGGACGGAGGGTGGACGGAGTGGACGGGGAACAGGGGTAGGTCCCGCCCAAGCGGGCGCGGGGCCAGCCGCTGCCGGTGTTTCCGTTGCATCGGGGGGTTGGCGAAGTATGGTGACGGTCGGCGGAAGGGATGGCAGGGTCTTGCGCGGAGTTGCAGCCATGAGAATCCTATCCTGCCGGGCCGTCGCCATGCCCTTGCTGGTCTTGGTGTGCGGCTGCCGCCAAACGGTTCCCGTATCATTCCCCGCCACAGTGGAGACGGCCATGCACGCGACTGCCTCGAATGGGTCTTCCAGCGCTTGTGTCCGCAGGGAGGGGGAGCGGGTCTGGATCGAGGGGGTGAGGGGGTTCCATCCCGGCGAGTACGCCAGCAGCGTGCATGGTTGCGCGGCGGTGGTCGCCGAGTTTCTGGGCAGTTCGCTCTCCTACGACGATTTGGTCGGCTACGACGGTTTTGTCTTCCGGACGGGGGTCCACAAGGAGATGTGTCCGAGCGCGGGGCATCCCTGCTGCGGCTACCCTTGCGTGGGCCGGTCGGCGGGCATGCTGCCGTGGCGGGCGAGGGTGTTCGAGGCGGCCCCCTGGAGCGAGCCGAAGGCGGACCGGGCGGCCTTCGAGGCGGAAGCCTGCGCCGCCATCAAGGCGAGCATCGACCGGGGATTTCCCGTGCAGTACGGCGGCGAGGAGGACGGGCTGATTGTGGGCTATGCCGACGGGGGGCGGCGCTGGCTGTGCCTGCATCCCTACCACAAGCAGGGCCGGGAGACCTTCTGGCATGACGAGGTGAAGGGCTTCGCGGGCGGCGCATGGCCCTGGAGTATCGTGGTATGGGGGGATTGGGTGTCTGCCGAACAGCGTCCGGCTCTCGCCGAGGCGCTGGTGGCTTCGCTCCGGCAGGCGGTGGACATGTGGGGGACGGAGAAGCGCGGGGACTATTGGTGCGGCGAGGCGGCCTACGGGCATTGGCTGGATTGGCTGCGGGGCGTCGAGGCCGGGACGGTGGCGAATCCCAGGGGTGGCATGCAGGGCAATGGCTGGTGCTACGACGTGCTGTGCCACAGCCGGGCCATCGCCGGCCGCTGGCTTGCCCGGCAGGCGGAAACATGCGACGGCGAAGCCCGGGAGCAACTGCTCGCGGCGGCGGACCACTATCGCCGGATGGCCGAGGAACTGATCGTCGGCTACGGCTGTCCCTGGAGCCTCGCCTTGGGACCGGGGCAGTTCGACCAGTGGACCCCGCAGCTCCGGCAGGAGGAGATCCGCCGTCTGGAAGCCGCCCGCGAACATGATCGTTCGGCCATCGCGGCCATCGGCAAGGCACTGGCCGCCATGGGGCAATAGACGGGCGGAATCAGAGTTTTTTCAGCTTGATCCGCTGGCGCAGCGCTTCCGCCTCTTCGGGCTGGAAATAGCTGGGCTGCTCGGTGAGGCACGAGGCGTTGGCGGCGGCCAGGGCGGAGCGGAAGGCTTCCTGGGGTGGGTGCCCGGCGATCAGTTCGCGGAGCAGCACGGCCGTGGCGCAGTCGCCGGCCCCGATGGCGCTGCGCACCGCCAGGGGGGGCTGGTCGAACTGCCAGCTCGCCTGGCGCGTGAAGAGGAAGGCGGGGCGCGGGCCGTCGGTGATGGCCAGCATCTGGAGGGGGTATTGGGTGAGACAGTCGAAGGCGGCGTCCTCGAGGTTGACGCGCCCGGTGAGATGGCGGATTTCCTCGGCGTTGATTTTCAGGATGGTGGGGCCGGCCGCGAGGGCGGGGCGCACCTGCCGGTAGCCGTCGAGAAGGACCGGGCAGCCGGCCGCGCGGGCCGCCAGCACGATGTCCGCGTAGCAGGTTTCGGGGACGCCGGGGGGGAAGGTGCCGCAGATGGCGACCCCGTCGGCCCGGGCGGCGGCATCGTGCAGAAGGCGCTTCATGGCGGCCATTTCCTTCGGCCGGATGGTTTCGGACGGTTCGATGAGTTCGGTGACCTGGCCGGAGGCCCGGTCGATGACGGTGACGCAGGTCCGGGTCGCGCCCTGGGTGGGGACGGCCCGCGGTTCGCTGCCCTCCCGTTTCAGTTCCGCCAGCAGGAGGTCGCCGGAGGTGCCGCCGGCGAAGAGGGCGACCTGGACCGGTTCGCCGAGAATGCGCAGGGCGCGCGCGACGTTCACCCCTTTGCCGCCGCCGCATTCGCGCAGCTCGACCGCCCGGTTGACGGCCCCCGTCGCGAAGGTGTCGAAGAACAGAGTTTTCTGCCAGGCTGGGTTGAGGCAGACCGAGAGCATTGGGCAAATCTCCGGAAAGGTGCTAGGGTAGAAAATAGGGTTTTGGCAAATTGTCTACCCCGGAGTATAATGCTGGTGATGCGTCTCGCGTCCCTGCCGGGGCGATAGTCCAGGAGGCGCACCAGCGTGAACGGCCATCGAAAGCAGGTATTCAACATGCTGATCCGAAATGTGTTTGCAAGCGCCGGGGCGGTCGCCCTGCTGGTTGGGTTTGTCGGCGGGATCGCGGCGGCCCAGGATGGCGGTTCGAATTGGCAGGCGGAGCGCGCCGCCCTGCAGGCCACGGTGAACCAGCGGGTGAACCAGATCATCGACCAGGAGGTCACCAAGCAGAAGGTGGCCCAGTTCCTCCAGTTCGGCTGGCCGGTGGAGCCGCCCAAGGAGCGCAAGGACGAGATCGTGAAGCGGATCGAGGGCGAGGTGGACAAGGCCGCCCGCGTCAAATTCCCCGAAGCCCGGCGGAAGGAATTCGAAGCCGAGGCCGCCGAGATGTTCCGGGTCTTTCAGCCGGGCGATTTGGTGCCCGAGTTCAAGCTGGCCCGCGATTTCGGGACGAACACCATCGTCCGCGAGGGGCGTCTGTACCAGGTGACCGAGCAGCGCATCCGGGTGGGCAACCGCTGGCTGATCCCCGAGGATTTGACCGACGAGGTGAAGGCGCGCTTCTACGAGGAGCACTCGAAGAAGCAGATTGATCGGTACATCCGGGTCAAGAACAACGAATACAATCAGGAAATCCAGGAATACAAGAAGGAAGAGCTGACCAAGCGCCTTCCGGCCGCTTTGCTCAAGGGTGGGTATTTCCCCCGCGGGCGGGACAACATGACCAGCACGGACCCGAACAACTGGCTGGCGAAGACCGAGATCGTGGACATGCTCTACACCGCCCGGCGCAACCAGTTGGAAGGGGTGATCGCGCCCAAGATCGCCAAGGAAGTGTTCGAGGCGAGCGGGTACGAATTGGTGGCCGAGAACAAGCAGTGGATGCCCCGGAACGAAGCCGCGGCCTTCCGCCGGAAACTGGCGGACGAGGCGGCGGCGAGGCAGGCGGCAGCCGCGCCGAACGTGGACATTTTCGGTGGCGGCGCCCCGGCAGGCGGTGGCGGTGCCCCGGCAGCTCCGGCGGAGGGTATCTTTGACTAATCAGCCCATTCCCCATGACGGTGCGGCGCATGGCCATCGGCCCGCGCCCCTCAAGGCGTACGAGGACCTCGATTTTCTCAAGTCGGACGCTTGCCGGACCGCCCGGCTCCAGCTCGAGTTTCTGAAGCCGGAAGTGGCGATGCAGGAGCAGCGCATCGAGAGCACGATCGTGCTTTTCGGGAGCGCCCGGCTGCTGCCGCCCGAGGTGGCGGAGGCGGAGCTGGCGGGTGCCGAGATAGCCGCCGCGGCGGAGCCCGGCTCGGCAGCGGTCGCCGAGCGGCTGCGCGTGGCGCGGGCGATGGTGGCCCAGAGCCACTACTACACGGAGGCCCGGAAGCTGGCGCAACTGGCCAGCCGTTTCGGCCAGATCGCCGACTGCCCGTCCTGCAAGCTGGTGGTGATCACCGGCGGTGGCGGCGGCATCATGGAAGCGGGGAACCGGGGCGCCCACGACGTGGGCGCGAAGTCCATCGGTCTGAACATCACGCTGCCCCACGAGCAGCATCCCAATCCCTATTCCAGCGACGAGCTGACCTTCCAGTTCCATTATTTCAGCATCCGCAAGATGCATTTTCTCATGCGGGCGCGGGCGCTGTGCGCCTTCCCCGGCGGTTTCGGCACGCTCGACGAACTGTTCGAGACCCTGACTCTGATCCAGACGGGCAAGATCAAGCCCATTCCGGTGGTCCTCTTCGGCAAATCCTTCTGGACGAAGGTGGTCGGCTGGCAGGAACTGGCGGACCGGGGCATGATCTGCCCGCGGGACCTGGAGCTGTTCACGATCTGCGAGACGGCGGAGGAAGGCTGGGAGACAATCCGCGAGTTCTATCGGCAGGCCGAGGAGGCCGAGTAGCATCACCACTTTTCCGTGCCGGGACGGCAGCGTTTCCGGCACCCTGGAGCTGCATCGTTTCATGGGCACGACAACAGGCGGTATCTGGGTACTTGCCGAGCAGGAGGCGGGAGCGCTTCTGCCGGTTGCCTTCGAGTTGCTGGCGCGGGGCCGGAAGCTGGCCGACGCGGCCGCGGCCGAGCTGGTGGCCGTGGTGCTGGGCGAGAGTCTGGCGGAAGACGAGCTGCGGCGGTTGGTCCGGGCCGGGGCGGACACGGTTCTGGCCGTGGAGTCGCCGGTCCTGGCCCATTTTCTGGTGGAACCCTACGCCGCCTGTCTGGCGCGGCTGGTGCGCGAACGGGACCCGGCGGTTTTTCTGGCGGCGGCCACCAGCACGGGGCGCACCGCGATGCCCTATCTGGCCGCCCTGGTCCATACCGGCCTCACGGCGGACTGCACGGAACTGGACATCGACGCCGGGACGGGGCAGCTTCTCCAGACCCGGCCGGCCATCGGCGGCAATATTCTGGCCACCATCCGCACGCCGGACCACCGGCCCCAGATGGCGACGGTGCGGCCCCATTCCGGTCCCCGTGCCCCCGAGGTGCCGGGTCGGCCGGGCCGGATCGAGCACCTGACTCCCGCGGCCGGGGATTTGGCCAGCCGGATGCGCCGGATCGGTTTCACGCCCGCCGCCGACGCGGTGTCCCTGGCCGACGCCGAACGGGTGGTGGTGACGGGGCGGGGCCTGCGCAAGGCGGAGAATCTGCCGTTGGTCCAGGGCCTGGCCGAAGCTCTCGGGGCCGCCGTGGGCGGCACCCGCGACGTGGTGGACCGGGGCTGGCTCGAATACCCGCATCAGATCGGTTTGTCGGGCAAGACCATCTCGCCCCGGCTCTACGTGGGCGCGGGGGTGTCGGGCGCGATCCAGCATCTGGCGGGCATGCAGACCAGCGAGCATATCGTGGCGGTGAACAGCGATCCGGACGCCCAGATTTTCCGGCTGGCCGAGCTGGGGGTGGTGGGCGACATGCACGAGGTGCTGCCCGTGCTGACCCGCAAGCTCCGCGCCCGCGCCGGGCAGGGGGGGGGCGAAGCATGAGCGGCTTGCCCACCTACCGTCCCGTGACTCCCGCCATCGTCCGCCGCCTGGAGGATTTGCTCGGTGCCCGGAACGTCATCTACGGCGACGCCGAGAAACTCGAGCCCTTCAGCCACGACG
>LVAZ01000345.1 GCA_001603055.1 Victivallales bacterium Lenti_02 | reverse complement strand
GGTCGGGCATCTCCCGGCCGGCCTCGCTCAGAACCCTCTTCAGACAATCCTCGTAGAAGGCATCGCGCAGGGCGAGCGGTTCCAGCATGCCGACGAGGGAGGCGGCGACCAGCGGGCGCAGCTCCTCCCGTTCCTCCGCCGGGTCCGCGGCGTCGGCCTGGTTCACCAGCCGCGCTCCCGCCGCCAGGACCGCCCGCAGCCGCCGCCGCAAGCCCTCCGGATCATCGAGGACCTCGTTCCCCACCAGCTCGGACAAATCCTCGAACGGGGCGGCGGCAATTCGTTCCAGCGCCCCGAGCAGCAGGCCGGGCTGGCTGGCCAGCAGATGGCGCAATTCCTCGCGGCAGGCCACGTAGCGCCGGGTGTAGTACACCTCCTCGTCGTTGGTCAGCAGCGGAATGCCGCCGATCTGGCGCAGGTAGGCGCGGGTGGCGTCCTCCGCGAGAAGCTGCTCCTCGACGTCGGCACGGCGCAGGGAGACGCCCGGCATCTCCGATTGGGGGTCGGAAGGACTCAATACGTTCGTTTCCGTCGTTCGCGGGTCATTTCGGCTGAGGCGAGGAAATCCGAACAAGAAACGTACATGGCTAGAGCGGGCTTTGCCAGTTGCCGGAACGGCCGGCATCCGGCCGGCAAGGCAAGGATTTGTCTTGTTTTTGGAGTTCCGCAATCATATGTTATTGCTTTTGTTTCCCAGCCTGCGGTCGCAAGGCGCGAGTCTTCGCCGCGAACCCCTTTCTCCGGGCACTCCCCGGAACGTCCTTGCGATCGGTCCTCCTTGAATACCATCTTCCCACTTGACGGGCATGTGATCCATCACCCCTGGGGACAAGTCGTCCGACCGGGGGTGGAGCCGTATATCGCCGACCTGCTGGGGATTTCCGCCCCTCCCGATCTGCCCTTCGGCGAGCTGTGGCTGGGCACGCATCACGCCGCCCGCGCCCTGGTCCGCGCCAAGGGTGCCCGTCTCACTCTGGACGAGCTGATCCGGCGGCATCCCGAGCAGGTGCTCGGCAAACGGACCCTGGCCGCCGGCTTCGACGATCTCCCCTTCCTGCTCAAGATTCTGGCCAGCGGCCAGCCCCTCTCGATCCAGGCCCATCCCGACAAGGCTCTGGCCGGGGAACTCCACGCCCGCGATCCGAAGAACTACCCCGACGCCAACCACAAGCCCGAGATCGCCATCGCCCTGACCCCCTTTGCCGCCCTCTGCGGCTTCCGGCCCGCGCCAGCCATCCGCGCCGACCTGCACCGCCATGCCGAACTGGCCCCCCTGCTCGCCGGCCTGCCCGACAACGGGGACTGGCTGCGCGCGGCCTACCGCCGCCTGTTCACAGTGGACGAGGCCCAGGTCCGCGCGGCCGGCACCGCCCTGGCCACCAAGCTGGCGAAACACGACGAACGCACTCCCGAGGATGCCTGCTTTCTTCGCCTCTGGAACCATTTCCCCGAGGACCGGGGCACCTTTTCCGCCTTCTTCCTCAACGTTCTCGACCTGCAACCGGGCGAGGCCCTCTTCCAGGCTCCCAACGAGCCCCACGCCTATCTCGAGGGCGTGGCCGTCGAGTGCATGGCCAACTCGAACAACGTGGTCCGCGCCGGCTGCACCGGGAAGTTCATCGACCGGGACGTGCTGCTCGCCATGCTCACCTACCGCGAGGGTGCGCCGGACATCATGCGCGGGGAGGCGCTTCCCCACGGACGCAGCTATATTCCCCCCGTTCCCGAATTCGCCATCGAACTTCTCGACCTGCCAGCCGGCCAGCCGGTGGAACTGGCCAGCGACGGTCTGATCTCGATTCTTCTGGTCCTCGCGGGCACCTGCACCCTGCAGCCCGCCGGACAAGCGTCCCTCACCGCCCGGCGGGGCAGTTCCTGGCTCTGGCCAGCCGCCCTCCCGAGCGCAACCCTAGTGTGCCAGTCCGAGACCGGGCGAGTGGTCCGCGCCCGGCCCAATCTCTAGCGAGCGGAGCAACAGCCCCAGTCATGGACAACAACGCCAAGAATCTGGATTTCGGTGCCCTTTTCGAGGGCAGCATGGCCCGTCTCACCACCAAGTATGCCGTCGGCGACCGCATCACCGGCGTCGTCACCAGCATCAGCCGCAGCACCGTCTTCGTCGACGTGGGCGGGCGCTGCGACGGTGTGCTCGATCTGGGCCAGGTGCTCGACGACGAGGGCAAGCCCAGCGTCAAGGTCGGCGACACCATCCAGGCCTTCTGCCTGGGCATCGACGAGGACACCGTGCGCCTGACCACCAAGATGTCGGGCGACATGGCCGACGCGGGCCTCGAGCAGGCCCACGAGTCGGGCATCCCCGTCGAGGGCCGGGTGGTCTCCGAGCGCAAGGGCGGCTACGAGGTCGAGGTCCACAACCACAAGGCGTTCTGCCCCTTCTCGCAGATCGATCTGTACAAGCGCGACTCGGCCTGCTACATCGGCGAGCGCTTCTCCTTCCTCATCTCCGAATACTCCGAGAACGGGCGCAATCTGGTGCTCAGCCGCCGCCGCCTGCTCGAAAAGGAAGCGGCCGAGCAGAAGGAACGCCTGCGCGACGTGCTGACGCCGGGCGAAGTCCTCGAGGGCGTGGTCACCCGCGTGGTCGAGTTCGGCGCCTTCGTCGACCTCGGCGGCGTCGAGGGGCTGATCCATGTGAGCGAGCTGTCCTGGAGCCGGGGCACCAAGCCCGAGGACGTCGTCGCCGAGGGCCAGCACGTCAGCGTCCGCATCCTCGAAGTGGACTGGGAGAAGGACCGCATCTCGCTCAGCCTCAAGCAGGCCATGCCCGGCCCCTGGGAACGCCTCGAAAACGGCGAGAGCTTCCGGGTCGGCATGCACTGGCACGGCACGGTCAGCAAGATCATGCCCTTCGGGGCCTTCGTCGAGCTCGAGCCCGGCCTCGACGGCCTGCTCCACATCTCCAAGCTCGGCGGTGGCCGGCGCATCAACTCCCCCGAGGAAGTGGTCAACGCCGGCGACAAGGTCGAGGTCGTGATCGAGGGCATCGACCTCGAAAAACGGCGCATCTCCCTCTCCCTCGACAATGGCTACGGCGCCTACGACGCGCCCGCCGACGCGGCGGGCGAGCAGACCCGGATCGCCCCCGGCGCCACCCTCAAGGGCGTGGTGGACGGCATCAAGCCCTTCGGCGTCTTCATCCGCCTCCCCGGCGACCAGAGCGGCCTGCTCCACATCAGCCAGGTCGAACTCAAGGGTTCGAGCAATCCCGGTCGCGCCCTGCACAACATGTTCACCCCCGGCAGCGAGATCGAAGTCATTGTCCAGCGCATCGAGGGCTCGCGCATCTCCCTCACCCTCCCCAGCAGCAAAGCCAACGACGAGGACGAGATCGACCTGAGCAAACTCCAGGGCGGCGGGGGCAGCCTCGGCAGCCTCGGCGACCTGTTCGGCGGCCTCAAGCTCTAGCCGTCGCCGCCAGCGGCGTTTGACATCCTCCGACTCGGCGGCAAAGTGCTGTTTCCGCCCCGAGTCGGAGACCGAGTCGAAGCCACCCCGCGCCTTCCAGCAGCAAGAGGCCCCGCCGATGAGCAACGACGAATCCCGCGCCAACCCGCCCATGATCGCCGCCGCCGACGCCGAAGCCCTCGCCGCCGAAAAGGCGGAACTGCTCGCCCTGGAGGGGAAGCCCCTCGGCGTCCGCTTCCGCGGCTACGCCAAGAAAAGCGGTCCCGGCTGGCTGCAGAGCGCCATGACTCTGGGCGGCGGCAGCGCCATGTCCTCCCTTTTCCTCGGGGTGAACTTCGGCTACCGGATGCTCTGGATTCAACCCTTCGCCATGCTGCTCGGGATCATCATGCTCGGGGCCATGTCGCACCAGACCCTGAGCACCGGCGAACGGCCCTTCGGGGCCATGCGCAAGCACGGCAGCGCTTTCATCGCCTGGTCCTGGGCCATTGCCACCCTGCTCTCGACCGTCATCTGGCATTTCCCCCAGTATGGGTTGGCCGCAGGCATGACCAAAGACATGGTCAGCGCCGCCACCGGCAAGCCACTCGACGGCAGCGACGGCACCGCGCTCATGGTCGTCGTCGGCATCGTCGTCCTCCTGTTCTCGACCTGGATCACCTGGAACTACTCGAAGGGCTACCGGGGAGTCCGCATCTACGAGCGGCTGCTCAAGTGCCTGGTCTGGTTGATCGTCATCGCCTTCGCCGCCGTCATCCTGCGCTGCTCGCTGGCGGGTAAAATCGCCTGGTGGCAGGTCGCCAAGGGCTTTCTGCCCCTCTATCTGCCCACCGACGCGGTGGGTGTCACCACCGTCATGGGCGCCTTCGGCGCGGCGGTCGGCATCAACATGACCTTCCTTTATCCCTACACCCTGCTGGCGCGGAAATGGGGCCGCGAGCATCGCGGGCTCGCCAAGTTCGACCTCTATACCGGCATGCTGATCCCCTACTCCATCGCCACTGGCCTGATCGTGGTGGCGGCGGCGGCCACCTTGCATCCGCAAGTGCTCGACGGCACCATGGCTTACGGCTCCGGGGTCTCGCCGGTCAAAGCGGCCTCGATGCTCGAAGCGGCGGGCCTTGGCAAAGCCTTCGCCCGCTACGTCTTCGGCCTGGGCGTGGTCGGCATGGCCCTGAGCACCATCACCCTCCACATGCTGGTCAACGGCTTCGCCTTCTGCGAAATCCTCGGGATCGAGCCGACGGGCTGGAAGTATCGTCTGGCCTGCCTCTCGCCCGCGCCCGGCATCCTTGGTGTGCTCTACTGGAGCAAGATGGGGCCGTGGATCGCCGTCCCCACCTCCGCCATCTGCGGTCTGCTTCTGCCCATCGCCTACATCGGCTTCTACGTGATGCACAACCGCGAGTATCTCGGCGACGATGCGCCGAGAGGCAAAGCGGCACGCTGGTACGACCTTGCCATGGCCCTCTCCATTTTCGTGGCGACCGCCAGCGCGGTCTACTTCCTGTACATCAAATATCTGCGAGGCTAGGACCATGAAGGGAGCGTTTTTCACCATGATGGGGTTGTGCGCGCTGGCGGCGGCTCAGGTCGAGGTGTCCGGTCCCTGGCAGATCACGGTGAAGCGGGACGGAGCCGCGCAGGTGTTCGAGGTGCCGCCCCAGACGGTGGTCGAAGTCCGGGGCGAAACCCAGAAGCTGCCGGTCTTCCAGACCACGGGCGGCGGCTGGCGGCGCGGGGCCCGGCCCAAGCCCCTCGTCACCCAGGAATGCACCGCCGCCGGCGCCCTTGTCCCCGCCTCCCTCCGGGTGACCAGCCCGGACGGCGCGCAGACCTACGCGCGCGGCACCGACTGGGAGGCCGACGATCTCTGGGGCACGGTGGGACGCATCGAGGGCGGCCGCATCCCCGCCGACCAGCCCGTCCGCCTGGACTACGACTACTACCCCAACCGCCTGCACCTGCTCGCCGCCGATGCCAACGGCAAGGTCCGCCTCGTCGTGGGCGAACCCGGCCTGGGCGCGCAGCCCCTGCCCGAACTCGCGGCCGGGGAAACCCATCTGGCCACCATCTGGCTCACCGGCGAGGTGAAGGAACTGACCGACGCCAACCTCCTGCCGGTGGACGGCAGCGCCCGCCCCGCCTCCGGCTACGAGGGCACCGCCGAAACCTACATTCCGAAAACCCTCGCCAAACTGCGCGCCGGCCAGCCGGTCACCATCGTCGCCTGGGGCGACAGCGTGACCAACGGCGGCGGGGTGCAGGGCAACCGGGACCACTGGTACCAGCACGTGTTCCTGCAACAGCTCCGGGAGCGTTTTCCCCGGGCCGAGATCACCCTCCACACCGCCGCCTGGCCCGGCGGCAACAGCCGGGGCTACATGACCGCCCCCGCCGGCGGCAAATACGACTTCCAGCGCGATGTCCTCGATCCCAAGCCCGATCTGGTCACCATCGAGTTCGTCAACGACTCGGGCTGGAAGGGCGACGCCCTCAAGGAGCACTACAACAAAATCCGCGACATCCTCCAGGGCAACGGCTCCGAGATCATCCTCATCACCCCCCATTTCGTCCGGCCGGACTGGATGGGCATGACCGACACCAAGTTCGACGCCGATCCCCGCCCCTACGTGCAGGGCCTGCGCGAATATGCCCGCGAGAACCGCCTCGCTCTCGCCGACGCCTCCCTCTTCTGGGGCCATCTCTGGCGCCAGGGTATCCCCTACATGACCCTCGAAGCCAACTCGATCAACCACCCCGACGAGCGCGGCCATCGCTTCTTCGCCGAGGCCCTCATGGGCCTCTTCCCGGAGAAATAGTTCGGAGTTCGGAGTGCGGAGTGCGGTAGCGCTGGAGGACGGATGGCCAGTGGACACAGTGGACACAGTGGACACAGTGGACTCTGTGAGAAAACTGGTTGACCGGGGAAAATAATCTGCTCGCTGAAGGCGGGCGGCCGGGCACGGGGCACGGGCTACAGATTCGATCGCCGTAAGCCCGCACCGCCAAATCCCGGCGGCTCACGGCACGAGTTCGGTGTCGCTGGTAATCAGGATCGCGCCCAGGCGGGTTCCTGACTCGCGGGGTTTGATGGTCAGCACCTGCTCGCCGGCGGCAAGCTCAACCGACGGCATGATGCGGCTCCAACCCCAGGCTTGCTGAATCCCCGTGTACCAAATCCGGAAGGCGGCGGGAACGCCGAGCCCGGCATGGAACGAGTCGGTGGCCTCGTTGGGTGCCTGCACCAGACCCCAGAAGGCATAGGTCCCCGGTGTCTCGACCCGGAAACGGAACACGGCCGCACCCTCGGCGGGCGCTTCCACAAGGGACTGCGGGCTGCCCGGCGGCGCCCAGATGTAGCGACGGCCCAGATAGGGCGCGGGGGCCAGAACCATCGGCAGTTCGAGCGAATCGACGGCGGCGGCGTCCAGCAACTGGTACACCGGCCCCCCGACCCCGGTGGCAACCGTCACCGAGGCCGCTGCGGACTGCCGACCCAGAGCGTTCGAGGCAAAGACACGGTAGGTGTAGGTTTCCTGCGGGCGCACCTCCATGTCGTGCCATTCGGAACGGCCCGCCACGGTGCCGACCAGATTCGCGGCGGCGGGCGCGAAATCCGCCTCCTGGGCGCGGTGAATGGTGTAGGAGAGCCCGGCGGTCGCGGGGCTTCCCTCCCAGCGCAGACTTATCCGCCCGCCGCCTGCCGCCTGGGCAGTCAGCCCCTGCGGCGCGGCCGGAGCGCGGTCGCCGGTGTATTCGTAGTCCGCCACGGTGACCTGCCGCCAGTTTCCCCCGCCCCGCTGGGCAATCCGCAAACCGGCTCCGGCCAGCAGCCCGTCGTGGTCCTCCCAAATCAGCACGGGGAAACCCGGATCGTCGCCCCGGCGGGCCTGGCCCAGCAGGAGAATCATCCGCCCGCCCTGTTTCAAGAGGGTGAAGCGATACCAGGCGCTCGGTTCGGCGCGCTCGTCGACGGTCCTCCCCATCCAGCGCTGGAACCGATGATTCTGGTAGTAGAGGACGACATCGGCGGCATCCGCCACCGGTTCATCCTGGCCGCTCTTGCGCAGGCGGATCACGCCGGCCGGTTTGCCGTCGTCCGCCACACCGCCCCATTCGAGGGTATAACCCCGCCCCGCCTCGTCGGCGGCGAAGGTCAGCGAGGCAATCGAGGCATAGGCGGCGGGACGGTATTCCCATTGCAGGAAAAAGTCGGCGGGGACGGGTTGTTCGAGCGCGGCTTCGCCATCGCCGAGCACGAGGGCGCTTCCATCCTCGGCAATCTGGCCACGCCAGCCCTGGCCGGGCTGTTCCGGATTCTGGGCGTAGCGGATGGCCCCCCGGTACAGCTCGGGAGCAATCAGGGGACGGGGCGGCACGGGAGGAATCCGCAAGACCTCCCCCGCCCCGGACAATTCGTCCGCGCCGATATCCGGTGCCCCGCCGCCGGGACGCTGACGCTGCCAGCGGTCGCAGGTGACGTCGGCCATAGGTTGGGCGGCATCCACCGCCGGGCTGTCCGCCGCCGGCCGCCGGTGCCAGCCCTCGCCTTCGAGCCGGGGATCGCCCAGCACGGCCGCCGTGCCGGCATCGCCCACCAGGGCTCCCTCGGTGGCGTGGAACAGATTCCGCTCGATCACCGAATCGACCATGTGCCGACTGTCGAGCAGGGTGCCGCTGATTCCG
>LVAZ01000033.1 GCA_001603055.1 Victivallales bacterium Lenti_02 | reverse complement strand
CTCCTTCGTCATGGGCTCGCCGGAGGGCGTGGGCCACGCCGACGAGCAGCCCCGGCAGCGCGTGACGATCAGCCAGCCGTTTTATCTGGGGGTGTATCCGGTCACGCAGGCGCAGTGGCAGGCGGTGATGGGGAGCAACCCCTCCCATTTCACGGGCGATCCCGCGCTGCCGGGGCTGCTCGTCGGCGTGGCCCACGCCCTCCGGCGAGCCCATGACGAAGGAGCCGGCTGGAATCCGCGCCATCCGGAGCGGCACGGGCTCCGGGCCGGGAATGGCCAGGAGCAGCTCGGCAATCTCGACCGCCTCCCGTTCCGGCTCGTCGGATTCAGTCGCCTGCCGGTCCGGCTTTCCCGGCGCGCAACCGACCGCCGCCAGCAGGAAAACCAGCACGGCGGCAAGAACGGGGGCTGTATTCGCCATGGATGTTGCCAAATACCCCTCGGCGAGGCGTGACGGCTCAGTCCGCCTGGATGGTATGCTGTCTGGCCTTCGTGTGCATGATCCACTCGACATGGCCGTCGTAGAAGAGGAAGTTCGCCCCCTGCCCGTGCGGAATCGCCCGGCGCGGAACCGGGTCGTTCGCGTTGAAATCCGTATTGTCGTCGCAGCCCCAGTGCCCCAGACCGCCGCAGCCGTTGGGATTGGAACCGGTGTATTGGTCCGCCGTGCTGGGCAGTTCACCCCAGAACAGGGTGGCGGAGGGCTCCACGAACTCGACGTCCGCGCGACCCGAACCAACCCGCCCCTTGTTGAGGAACTGCGACATGAGCACGCCGTAGCTCCAGGACACCGCGTTGTGGCTGCTCCCGCAGGTGGAGTTCCGGCCGACCGGCCCGCGGTTGATGGTCGGGCAGACGAACACGTTCCAGTCGTTCACATACTTCTGCATGAAGTCGGTGCAGATAATGGAATCGCAGGCATAGCCGTTGGAGGAGTGATTGTACGACGTCACATTGGCCAGGAGGTAGGGCGGGTTCCGCTCGCGGTTGTCGTCGATGTACATCTTCGCCGCCAGGCCGATCTGCTTCATGTTGCTGGTGCAGCTCGCCTGACGGGCCTTCTCCCGGGCCTTGGAGAGCGCGGGCAGAAGCATGGAGGCCAGGATCGCGATGATGGCGATGACCACCAGCAGCTCAATCAGGGTGAAGTTCCGGGTCTGGATTTTCATGGCGGCGTCCTTTTTTCAACTTACACCACATGTGGAAACCAGAGACCTCAACCCACCCAGCAGGCGCACATCCATCCAATGAATCGTAATCGTGCAGCACAACGATAGCAACTGCGACTAGCCAAGTTAGCACAAACTTGCCAGCGGGGCGGACCGGGGCCTACACCACGCCGAGGCGCTGGAGATAGGCCATGCAGTCCTGGAGGAATTGCAGGCGTCCCGCCGGATCGAGTTTGTCGACATGGGCGCCCTCGATCTCGAAGGTGTACGGACCCTGGAAGCCGCTGGCTTCGAGGACGGCGAAGATGGCGGGGAAATCCACAATGCCCTGGCCGACCGGCGGGAAGTTCGGGGACTTGTAGCCGCCGTCAGTGTCCTTGAGATGCACCGAGCCGACCAGATCGGCGATCTTGCGCACCTCGGCCACCGCGTCGCAGCCCTCGTTGTAGTAGTAGATGTTGGCGGTGTCGAAGTTGAAGCGCAGCCCCGGCGAGGCGAGGCGCTCGATCACCAGCCGGGCCTTGTCGCCGTTTTCGGCGAAGGGCGGGTGGGTTTCCATGCAGATGGTGACGCCCTTGGCGGCCGCCAGCCGGGCCAGTTCGCCGAGGCGGGCCAGGGCGGGCTCGAAGAGTTCGGCGGAACTGGCCTTGCAACTCGCGAAAATGCGCGGCACGCCGATTTGCGCGGCCCCTTCGATCATGGGCAGGAACGCCGCCGCCTGCTCGTCCGTGTCCAGATGGAGCCCGGTCGAGAGGCTGGCGATGGTCACGCCGCTGGCTTTGGCCTTGGCGGCCATGGCCGGGTAGTCGCCCCCCGGCGCGGGCGGGCATTCGGCCAGGAAGACTCCGGCCAGGGGGAAGTTCTGGAAGGCGGTCTCGATGGTGCCGAACATGCTGGTGCGGCAGGAAATCCTGGGGGCCATGCTGCGTCTCCGATCAGGCGTTGAGTTCGGCGCGGGGAATGCCGAGATAGGGGCCGAGGGTCTGCTGGAACTCGAAAAGGTCGAACCAGGGCTGCAATTCCGTCTCGTGTTCCCGGCACCAGGTGAACAGCGCCCAGGCCTGGGGCTTGGCGTCCTCGCCCGCCAGTTTGGCGGCCAGGGCCGCGGCCAGGAGGCGGGCGAAGTGCCCGTGCCGTTCAAGCAGCCGCCACGAGGTGGCGCGGGCGGGACTGGAATCCTTCATTCCCTTGGCCACATGGGAGGCGAATTCGGCGACCAGGGTGGGCACGCGGGCGAGCTGGAAGGCGGCGGCCTGCTTCAGGGCGTCGGAGGCCTCGCCCCGGATCAGCCGGGGGTCGATCAGCTCGGACACGGTGGCCAGATAGGCGCGGGCCGCTGCGGCCCCCTCGCCGAAGGCGGCGGCGAAATAGTCAGCCGCGATGTTCCCGAATTCGAGATCGCGGTTCCAGAGGGTGCGGCCGAGGGCGGTCATGCCGAGCCCGGTGGGAAAGAAGACCCGCTGGTTCTGGCAGCTCACGAAACCGTCGAGGCCGATGTCGCGCAGGCGCTTGGCGTCCTGGTGGAGCACTTCCGCCATGGCGTACTGGCCGGCGTCGCGGTGGTGGTCCCACATGAAATGGTAGTCGAAGTCGAAGCCTTCGCAGGGGAAGAGCTTCTGCCAGGCCTTGAGGAAGGCCAGATTGGCGGCGGGCTCGCGGGGGAAGGCGAGCTGGTTGCGGGTGTAGGGCGGCAGCTCGGGCGGCGGCCCGGCGCTGGCGGCGAAGGGCTGCGAATAGGACCGGGTGATGGGCGCGAACATCAGGATGAAGCGGTCCGGATTCGCCAGTTCGGTCTCCTTCACCGGGGGCCAGAGTAGGTCCACGTAGACCAGGAAGACGATCCGCGTGTCCAGCCCGCGCGCGCTCAGCTTCGCGTCCACCTCGTTGAGCATCTGCACGTAGAAATCGGCGGGGCGGGTGTCGCGGCAGAGCGGGCATTCGCAGTTGTTGTTGCTGCCGTCGGCGAGCCAGAAATGGATAATGTCCACGTCGCGGTTTTCCTCGGCCCATTCGGCGATGGCGTCGGCGATGATGGCGCGGGCCTCGGGATTGCCGTAGCAGAGATTGGTGTTGAGGGCGATGCCGCCCCAGAGTTCGCGCTTGCCCTTGACCTCGGCCAGCAGGTTCCGGGCGCGCTCGGGGATGTCGCCCTCGTGCTGGTACCAGCCGGGGCCGGGGATGCCGAAGGGCTCGCAGGTCCAGCCGTGCCCCACCATGTGCAGATCCAGCCCGCGTTTCTTGATCTCCTCCCGCATCCGCTTGGTGAATTCGGCCGCATCCTCGGTGGTGAAGGGCTCCTTCGCCAGGGTGGGATTGCCCAGATGCCGATACCAGCGGTCGAAGAAGGTGAAGGCGTCGCGGAACTGGATGAAATAGGCGTTGTAGCCGAGTTTCGGCATCCAGTCGATGGTGTCGAGCGCGTTTTCGAGCGAGATGGCACCCTCGATGCAGACGCCCCGATGACGGTAGGAAGCCCGCTCGCGGAGAGACACCGCGGGCAGCGTGGCGAGCTGCGGCACCACCTCACCGTCGGGCCCCGGCCGCACCCAGGCGAAACCGAGTTCCCGCAAATAGGCGTAGACGGCGAAAAGCACCGAACGGGGGTTGCTCCCCACCAGCACGCCGCCGTCGCCCGTGGTCTCCACCGCGAAGGCGTCGCCGCCGGTCTCGGGGGCCGCGAACTCCGGCACGTCGGCGAACAGGCCGAGCCGGAATTGCCCTCCCTGGCCGGCCAGCCCGAGGCAGCGGGACAGTTCGGCGGCGGCAAATTCGATGGCCGGGGCGGTGTGCAGGGTCTGGACGGAAATCGTGTGCATGTCCTTGGCTCTCCGGTTGAAGGGGGGGAACACGGGCGTATGATGGCACGCCAACCCGGCAAATGCCAGACCGCTCCGCCACCATTTGCCGGGGAAAAGACGGGCCGGAAGGTGACACCCCGCCCCCGGCCTGTATCCTGCGGCAAGGCAGAACAACCAGCGGAGCGCCCATGTCGAGGGCGCGTAGCGCCGGGAGCACCCCCCCCATAGCCGCAGAGGCCGGTATGGCGTTCCGTTCCGAGAGCATGTCCCGCGCCCGAGGACGGGCGCCTCTCCAATACCGTTTTGCAGGCCAAGCGCTTGGCCGGTGGCGGGTGCCACCTTGGGGGGATCGTAGGGCACCCATGTCCGTCCCGGGAAGACTCACGGCATTGGCGATTTCCCCGAGAAACTCAACCGCCCTGCCCTACCCATATTCTCGCCTGCCGTCCGATTCGGAAATCGTTCCAGATATGGGTTGCCGCCAGGAAGTAGGCAACGAGAACGGCTGGATTGACTCCGCCGGTCCACGCCCCCCGGATGGTCATGCCCACGGCAAGCAGGGCGAAGACAATGCCTGGGGCCGGTTTCATGGCCTCGGCATTTCGCAAGGGTGACTGCCGTTCGGGAGAACGGCATTTCCAGACGGCTATTCCCCGCGATCAACAACCCGGACGGGGCATGCCCGGCCCGGGTCGGACTGGGGAAGCGGCGGCCTAGTCCTTGCGGGGACTCGGCCGCCGCGCTCGCAGCATTGAGCCTTGGCTTAGGCTACCGGCACCTTGGCCTTGTCGAAGTCGGCCTGCTTGATGAACTTGGTGAGGTTGCGGCCATCGCTGGTCTTGCCCCGGAGGGCGCAGCGCCCGTTGGGATACTTGACCTTGGCGACGACTTCCACGTCCACCTTCACCCGCTTCTTCACGTCGTAGAACGTTGCTTTCACCGTCATACTCCCTTCGTGGGGATTCCTGCTCCTCCGGGGAGATCGGCACGGCTCCCGGAATTGCCTCCTGCTGGCGCCAAAGGCATGCCGAAACCAGCATGGTCATCTACGTCGTGGATTACTCAAAGATATACGTCCTGCCTAGGGTCCTGCAAGTTTTCCGAGCAGAAAAACCGCAACACGAACGATTTCCGGCTGTTTTTCCCACTCCAGGAGGGAAATCCACGCAGGGATTCGACCGTGGACGACGAAGCGTGGTTCCATGTTTCCGGAGGCTTTTTCCGGGGGGACGCGGGAACTACAGGAAAACCAGCACCTCGTTGTTTCCCCAGTCGCTGGCTTCGACGGGGACGGCCAGGAAGCCGGTGATGGGGTTGTAGTCGAAGGCGGCGGGCTGGCCTTCCACCTGGACTTCCCGGGGCTGGGCGGCGCAGAAGAAGCCGGCGGTGCCGGAGCCGCGGAGGGTGACCTGGAAGCAGTCCTGTTCCTCGATGAATTCCTCGTCCTGCACCGCGCCGCCGGCGTTGTACTTGTCGACCAGCCCGAGGCAGGCCACGACCTCCCGCCAGACCGGGGCGATGGCGACGAGGTCGAATTCGAGGGGTTCGAGGGTGATGGGGCGGGGTTCGTCGATCTCATCCTCCTGCATGCGGGCGAGGGTGCCGTTGCGGAAGCTGTAGGCCACCACGTCGCAGTCGTTGAGGAAAGGAAGGTCGCCGGGGCACCACTGGTCGGCGACGGGAGCGTCGCCCTGGCGGCAGTGGAAGAGGCCGATGACCCCATGCGCCTCGTGCGGTCCGCAGACGTTGACGATTTTGAGAATCCGGTTCTCGACCAGGCAGTTGGTGGTGATGCAGTCGGGGGCGGGGAGAGCCGGGCGGGGGCAGCGGTAGAGCATGCCGTGGTCGTCGCAGAGCCGGCGGAGGACATCGGGGTTCTGTTCGCCGGGGCGGTCGCTGACGTAGACCGGGCCGCCGCTGATGGCGCGGGCGGCGGCATGGAAGGCGCCGTGTTCGTGGTGGCTCTGGAACATGTCCCAGTCCGGCAGGGCGAAGGCGCTGCTCCAGAGGTTGTTGAGGACGTTGGTCTGGATGTGGAACTGGTGGCTCTCGGGCTGCTTGGGGAAGAAGTCGTCGGAATTCCGCCAGAGGCTGGTGCCGAGCATGTGGTAGGCCACGTCGGAGCTGTTGCACATGCAGTGGATGAGGCCGCCGTGGAAGTGGAGCAGGGCCGAGCCCTGGAGGGCATGCTGGTAGGCGCGCATGGCCTGGACGCTCCGGGCCGGATCGGGGACGAATTTTTCGAGGCTCGACTGGTTGTCCACCTTCACGAAGTCCACGCCCGACCGGCGCAGCCGGTCGTGGAAATCCATGAAGAAGCGGCCGATGTCGTCGGGATGGATCATGGTGCGGGTGCCGTCGGCGCTCGGCAGGGTGCGGTAGCGCTGCCCGAGGGGGCCGTCGGGATCGACTCCGTTCCAGTAGCCCTGGAGGGTGTGCCAGACCCCGAAGAAGTCGATGCCCATCTCCATCTTGGCCTCGGCGATCACGGGCAGGAGCCCGTCCGGGAATTTGGCCTTGTCGGGGGATAAGGCGAGCAGCTTCTTGTTGTCCGGGTTCACGGTCTGCCAGCCGTCGTCGAGGACGACATAGCGGATGGGGATGTCGCGTTCGAGGAAGGAATCGATGCCGTCGAGCAGCTTCTCGGCGGAGACGTCGTGGTAGAAGGCGTCCCAGGTACACCAGCCGAGGTAGTCGACGAAGGCGGGTTCCGGCTTGGCGATGCGCGGGCGGAAATAGCCGGTGGCCTGGATCACATCCGTCATGGCCGTCTCGCAGACCTCGTGGGGATCGTCGCCGACGGCGGTGTAGAGCAGGGCGGCGGGCCCGCCCAGGAATTCCTCGGTGTTTCCGGTCCATTCGAGGACGAGTTTGCCGTTCTTGCTCTTGAAGAAGGCGCGGAGGTTGCCGGCCACCAGGGGGATGGCGACGCCGCAGCGTCCGTCCGTGGTCCGCCAGAAGAGGAACTGGGTTTCGAATTCGAGGGCGAAGTCCCTGCCGCCGAAGGTGGGGCGCAGCCACCAGGGCTTGTAGCGTTCGAGGGCCATGTGGCAGTCGAGGTCGCGGACTTTGATGCCCTCCACCGAGCCGGAGTTCAGGCGGGCAGGGCTGAACACATGGAAGTTGCCCTCGTCGAAGGTTTCCATCCGGACGTCTTTGGGCAAGCCGAGGAGTGGGGAGCGGGCCATGGGAGTTCTCCGGTTGGATTATTCGGCGGTATCCTGGAGGATGAGGTAGTCGAGATTGAGCCCCTTGCCGTCGGTGTTCACCAGGCGGACGGTGTGGGTGCCGGCGGGGAGTTCGAGTTCCAGGGTTGAGCCGGCTGGCGCGGCCCAGGCGTGTTCCCAGTCGCCGGGGGCGTCGCCGAAGCCGCCGCTGCCGGGCAGGCGGCATTCGCCGAGATCGGCGCCGTTCACGGCGAGCTGCCGCCGGGCGGTGTGGGGCGCGCAATAGCGCAGGAGCAGGCGGTAGCGGCCCGCGCGGGCGACGGGAATCTGCCATTCGAGCCAATGGCCAGCCGCATCCCAGTGGGAGATGGACTTGCCGACCACGCCCTTCTTGTCCTCGCGCACGCGGGCTTCGCCGCCGCCCTGGCCGGAGAACGCCTCGGCCTCGGCCCGGTTGCCGTTCCGGATCGGTTTGCTGGCGAGGCGGACGGGGACGCTGGCGGTGAGTTCGACGGGGTCGGTGAAGGCGGCGGGCCGCCGGGCGAGGTCGATGGGTTCGGGGGTGCCCTCGGGCAGAGGGGCCGCGCCGTAGCGGGCGCTGCCGGCGAACTCCAGGCGCAGGACGGCGTTCGCGCCGACCAGGGCGGCGGACTGGGTCTGGACGGGGAAGGTGAGGACCGTCCGGGCGCCGGGGGCGAGATCGATGTCCCAGTCGGTCGCCTCGCCGCTGTCGCCGGGCCGGTAGGCGAGCTTGCCCTGGACGGCGGCGGCGAGGGGGGCGGAGACGACGGCCTGGCAGGTCAGCGCTCCGTCCGCGCCCGCGATCAGGGTCGCGTTGAGGTTGGGCCAGTGGGCTTCGGGGAGGTAGGAGAGGGTGGGCGGGGTCGAGTAGCCCATGGTGTTCATGACGGTGCAGGCACGGTACATGCGGTCCTGGAGGAGGCAGACGCGGCGATCGTTGGCGGGGATGGTGGTCGAGTAGATGCGCAGCTCGCCGGGGACGCTGGTGACGAGTTCCTCGCGCCAGTCGCCGAGCACGTCGGCGACGAGGACGAGCCCCCCCTCGATGCCGCTGGCCAGGGCCGGTCCCCGGTAGTCGCTGATGCGGCCGCCGCGGACGATTTCCCGCTGCAGGTCGGCATCCCACTGGACGCTTTCGATGCTGTAAGTTTTGGGGAGGACGGGGTCCTCGAACCAGAGCAGTTCGCCGGCCGCGCTCCACAGCCACGGTCCCCGGCGCACGTCGGGGACCTTCGAGGTGCAGTCGAGGGCGAAGCACTCGCGGCCGGGGACAGTGGGGTCGATATCGGCGCAGAGGCCGCTGCCGTGGATGTGGACGGTGGGGCCGTCGAAGCCCCAGAGAATCCTGCCGGTGGCGGGATCGACCATGCACATGCCGTTTTTGGTGGCGCGGGTCTCGATGCCGTAGAAGATTTCGAGGCCGGGGCGGGCGGGGTCGTGGTCGCCGATGTAGGAGAAATCGGGATGGCCGAGCCCGGTGGTCCAGAGGGGGATGCCGGTGTCGTCGAGCATGACGCTGCCGAGCATGACCTCGTCGCGCCCATCGCCGTCGGCGTCGAAGCAATAGGTCATATGGGCGCCCTGGCCCCAGTAGCGGCGGGGGAGTTTCTCGTTGTCGTAGGTCCACAGGTGGCGGAGTGTGCCCCGGTGGAACTCATAGGCGTCCACCTTCATGCGGCTGTAGGTGCCGCGCAGGGCCAGCAGACAGGGGGTCTTGCCGTCCAGATAGGCGACGGCCATCTGGTTGCGGGAGGCGAGATTGTAGTTGGCGAAGCCGTCGCGGCTGGGCCAGGGGGTGCGGGCCAGCTCCCGGCCGGTGCGGCCGTCGAAGACCGCCAGCCATTCCGGACCGTCGTTCACCTTGCCCTCCTCGTCGCGGGGATCGCCCTCGCCGATTTTCGCGGCCACCTCGGCCCGGCCGTCGCCGTCCAGGTCCCAGGCGACGAAGGGGGAGTACCAGATGCCGCGCTCGATGGCCCAGCCCAGATCGTATTTCCAGAGGAAGGTGCCATCGTGGCGGTAGGCTTCGAGGACGTAGGTGTCGGGCGAGCGAATCCAGTAGCTGCCCGCCGGATCGATGTTCTGCCGGGGGGTTTTGATGACGTAGTCCAGCCTGCCGTCCCCGTCGAGGTCCACCACCGCCACCTTCTGGAAGGTGGTTTCCGGGTCTTGCAGCTTGATCGAGACGTAGGGGACGAGCCGGGCCTCGGCGGCGGCGGTGGCCTCGGCGTCGAGCACCCGGTAGGTTGCCGCGCCGGCCGGGGCCTCGGCGTCGAAGAAATCCGTGGTCCGGCGGAGCGGCTGGGCGTTCAGCTTGACGGGCTTGCCGTCGGGCTGGAGCCGGAAGACGTCGAAGGTCCGGTCCCAGGCGTCGTCGGCCAGCAGCCGCCAGCTCAGATGGACACCCTCGGGGGTGCGCAGGGCCACCAGCCCCCGGTCGAGGCGTTCCTCGCGCCGGGTCCGGGCATAGCCCGCGACCTTCGTCCCCTCGCCGAGAATCTGGCGGACCAGTCCCGGCCCGGTCGGATGGAATTCGAGATAGTCGTAGTAGGCGAAGCCGCGGCCTGCCTCGTTCTCCACCGCGAAGCGGTCGTCCACCCACAGCTCGAAACGTCCCTCCGGGCCGATGACATGGTCGCGGAGCAGCGGTCCCTGGGTGGCGCGCTGCCAGGTGGTTCCATCGAGGGAGACCCCGAGAATCCGGCCGGTGGGGCCGAGTTCCACGTCGTACATGCCCGCCGGGATGCCGGTGATGACCGTGTGCAGGACCGGCGCGCCCTCTTCGCCTGTCTCCCGGTCGGCCATGACTCGCGGGCTTTGCAGCACCACGCCCTGGGACCATTTCTTCTCGGCGTCCTTGTCGGTGCTCCAGAGATTCCATTTGGTTTCGGAGGGCTGGTTCACCTGCCAGGCGTCCTGGGGCTGGGTCCAGTTCTCCGCCTCGAAACGCAGCGGTCCCTGCGCGAAGACAACTCCCAGCAGACTCGCGAGACAGACCGGAACAAGGCGGCGGATCATGGTTCGTACCTCCTGTGGATGCGGCGATTGCAGGTCACGGGGGGACAAGGTAGACGGCGTTTCCGCCTTTGCCAGTACACCGGGTCGCACCGGCGGGAAAAGGCGGTATGATAGTTCTTGCCTGTCCGTCCCAACGCAAGGAGACTCCCCATGACGCGCCTCTCCCTTCTGCTGCTTGGTCTGTCGTTCGCGGTGGCGGCCGCCCCCGCGCGGTTGCTGGTGTCCCCGGACGGGAACGACGGGGCGGACGGGGTGAACGCGCCCTTCGCCACGCTGGCGCGAGCACGGGACGCGGCGCGGGCCCTGCGCCAGGCGGGGCAGTTGCCCGAGGGGGCGGAAATCGTGGTGGCGGCGGGCGTCTACGACCTACTCGAACCAGTAGTCTTCGGCCCCGAGGACGCGGGCACTCTCGAGGCGCCTCTGCTGGTGCGGGCGGCGGGCGCGGAGAAACCTGTCCTGCGCGGCGGGCCCACCCTGCGCGGCTTCGTCCCCTTCCGGGGCGACATTCTCCAGTGCGACCTCAAGGCCCTCGGGCTCGGGGAGCAGAACTTCAACCAGCTTTTCTTCCGGGGCCAGCGCATGCCTCTGGCCCGCACCCCGAACCTCGATGCCGGGGACATCCACGGCGGCACCTGGGCCCATGCCCTCGGCGGCGTGGGCACCAACCCCCAGCGCGTCTTCCGCTACGGCGAGGACATCGACCCGAGCAAGTGGGCCAATCCCGGCGAGGCCTCCGTCGGCGTCTTCTGCCGCTTCGACTGGCGCTGGAACTGGAAACAGGTCAAGACCGTCGATCTCCAGCGCAAGACCATCGAGCTGACCAGCAACGCCACCTACGAGATATCCATCGGCGACCGCTACCTCGTGCAGAATGTGTTCGAGGAGCTGGACGCTCCCGGCGAGTGGTATCTGGACCGGCGCGCGGGCGTGGTCTATTTCTGGCCTCCCGAGGCGCTGCGCGAGGGGGATGTGTCGGTGGCGGTCGCGCCTTCGCTGATCCGCTGCGAGGACACCGCCTTCGTCAGTGTGCGCGGGCTGATTCTCGAAGGCTGCACCGACACCGGCGCGGTCCTGCGGGAGGCGCGGGACTGCCGGGTCGAGGCCTGCGAAATCCGCAATACCGGCGGCTGGGGCGCGCAGGTGGACGGGGGCCAGCGCAATCTGGTCTTCGGCTGCGACATCCATCATCTCGGCAAGGGCGGCATCCTCCTGGCCGGCGGCGACCGCAAGACCCTCGAACGGGGCGAAAACCGGGCCGAGAACAACGTCGTCCACCACAACGGCGTCTTCGAGAAAACCTACAACACCGGCATCAACATCAGCGGTGTCGGCAACGCCGCCGTCCACAACCTTATCTACCACACCCCCCACGCGGGCATGACCCTCGGCGGCAACGACAATCTGGTCGAGTTCAACATCATCCACCACACCAATCTCGAATCCACCGACACTGGCGGCATCTACTCCTGCCCCCGCGACTGGACCGCGCGCGGCAACACCATCCGCTACAACATCTGGCACGACATCGGGGGCTTCGGCAAGCGCAGTTCCTGGACCCCGGTCGAGAACGGCATGGTCCACTACGAGTATCCCCATTTCACCTGGGGCATCTATCTGGACGACCCCACCAGCGGCAACACCGTCTTCGGCAACATCCTCTACCGGGTGCCCATCTCCGGCATGCACAACCACGGCGGCCGCGACAATGTCTTCGCCAACAACGTGCTCGTGGACTGCCCCGCCTTCCAGGCCGGCATGCTCTCGCCCAGTTGGACCGAATGGCCCCGCATCGTCGACCGCCTGCGCGAGTACGCCGCCCCCGGCTCCCCCTATCTTGACCACTATCCGGCCTTGCGCGAATACAAAGAGGAGCGCCCCGAGGCCATGACCGGCCTTGCCTTCCGCCACAACATCGTCTACCTCACCCGCGAGGGCACCGCCTGGCTGCGCCAGCATCGCGGCTGGGGCGAGCGCATCCAGCTCTATGGCTACCGCAACCACCAGGATTTCCACCCCGCCAACCAGTTCGACCGCAATCTGTTCTACTGGGAAGAAGGAATCGAGCCCTTCATCCGCTACCATGCCATCCCGGAATCCCAGCGCGAAATCACTTGGGAGGAGTGGCGGCAGACCGGGGCGGACGCCAACAGCCGGGTCGCCGACCCCCTGTTCGTGGACGCCGCCCGGCTCGATTTCCGGCTTCGTCCCGAGTCCCCCGCCCTCGAACTGGGCTTCCAGCCCATTCCGGTCGAGCGCATCGGCCCCTACGCCGACCCCCAGCGGGCCTCCTGGCCCATCGTCAAGGACGACACCGCCGCCCGGCAGGCCAAGCCCGTCGTCCGCGCCTACGACATCTATCCCCGGACCAAGGCCCAGCAGGTCGCCGTCCGGGGCGGCATCCCCCGGACCATCGCCAAGCTCAAGGCCGGGGAAACCGTCCGCATCGCCTACTTCGGCGGCGGCATCCACGGCGCGGGCGGCTGGCGCAAGCTCTACCTGGACCGCCTGCGGCAAACCTACCCAGGCGCCACCATCGAGGAAATCCACGCCGGGGTCTGCGACTGCGTGCGCGGCTCGGGCTACAGCGTCTGGCGCTACGCCAACGAGGTGCTGGACCAGAATCCCGATCTCGTCCTGGTGGATTTCGTCTCCGAGGACCACACCACGGCCCCGCCCTCGATCCAGCGGGCCATCGAGGGCATCGTGCGCCAGACCGCCCGGCGCTCGCCCGCCCCCGAGCTGCTCTTTTTCTACGCCTTCCGCACCGGGGTCGAGGGTGCCTACGCCACCGGCGACTGCCCGCCCCATGTGGCCGCCTATGAACAGCTCGCCGAGCACTACGCCATCCCCTCGGCCAATGCCGGCTACGCCATTGCCCAGGCCATCCAGGCCGGAGAACTGGTCGCCAAGGGCGAAACCAACGCCTTCTCCGCCGACGATGTCCGCCCGAGCGGCGAGGCCGAGCGCCGCTATGCCGCCGTCCTCAACGCCGCCTTCGCCGCCCTCGCCGAAGCAACGTCGCCCCGCCCCGCCGAACTGCCCGAGCCCCTGGCGGCGGACCATCTCGAAACCGCCCGCCAGGTGCCCGTCACCGCCGACATGCTGCAAGGGGAATGGACCCGCGTGCCCGTCGCCGAATCCCCCGTGCCCCATCTCAAACAGCATTTCGACGCGATCTGGACCACCCGCCAGCCTGGTGCCACTCTCACCTTCACCTTCACCGGCCGGGAGGCCGGATTGACCCTGCTGATTGGCCCCGACATCGGCCGCTACCGGGTGACCGTCGACGGCAAGCAGACCTCGACCCAGGGCCGCGCCGACCGCTGGTGCTACTACCATCGGCTGAGCGGTGCGACCCTCGCCGCGAACCTCCCCGTCGGCGAGCACACCGTCACCATCGAACTGCTCCCCGAGCCCCCCGACCGTTCCGAACCCATCGCCGAAGCCCAGAAGCTAGGCCGCTACGACGAGGCGAAATTCCAGGGGGTCGCCCTCATGATCGGCCACCTGCGGGTCTTGGAGTAGGAACAGTGGACGCAGTGGACTGAGTGGACTGAGTGGACTGAGTGGACGCAGTGGAGGAAAGCCGGGGATGAACCCCGCATTTCCTTCATACTTCATACTTCCTCTTTTCCGCGACGAGCGCGGCCACCCGCGCGGGGGACAGGGGGTTGGCCCAATGGCCGTCCTCCTTGACCGAGGAGCCGACGATGAAGCCGTCGGCGTAGGGCCAGTAGTCGGCGAGATTTTCGGCGGTGATGCCGGAACCGATGAGAACGGGGAGCGGGGTTGCCGCCCGGACGGCCCGGGCGTCGGCGACGGCGGCGGGGACGCCGGTGGCGCTGCCGGTCACGATCAGGGCGTCGGCCAGGAAAAACGCCGCCGTGCGGGCGGTTTCGGCCAAATCCACGTCGGCGGTGATGGCGTGGGAGGCGTGTTTCTTCTTGATGTCGGGACAGACCGCGACGGCTTCGGCCCCGATTTCGCGCCGGTAGCGGAGCAGGTCGCCCGCGCAGGCGTCGAAGTAGCCCTCGTCGGCAATCTGGCCGTAGGCGAAACCCTCGACCCGGACGAAGGCGGCGCCCGCCGCATGGGCCACGGCCAGGGCCTCGCGGTTGGCGCCGGCCAGAAGCTGGACGCCGCAGGTCAGGCCCAGCCGCCGCACGGCGGCCACCGCCAGCGCCGCCACCGCCACCGCCTCGGGACCGACTCCCTTGCGGTAGGGCACATCGTGCATGTTCTCGACCAGCACCGTCCCGATCCCGGCGGCGCGGTAGATTTCCGCCTCGCGGACCGCCCGCTCGACAATCGCGGCGGGGGCGAGTCGGGCGCGCGGCGTGCCGGGCAGGGCTGCCAGATGGATCATGCCGATCAGCGGCTTGCCGGTGCGGAGGGATTCGAGGAAGGGGGACGACATGGCTTTCCTCCCGTCGTTAGGGTGTTTGGCGGAATTCGAGCACCCAGTCGCGGTTGTCGGGGGCGATGTAGGCGGGGCCGTTCCCGGCGGCATGGCGCTGCCCGTCGCGGGGGTCGAACCAGACACCGCCTGCCTTGGCCTCGCGCAGGGTGACGGTGCCGCCGACCGGGAGGTAGAGGACGGTCCAGTCGCCGGTGTCGGTGGTCGCGGCGGCGACGAATTGGTTGGGGTCGGCCTGGCCGGGCTGTTCGGCGAGCAGGGCGGGGGCGGGGCGGAGGCGGGGGAAGGGGCCGCCGGCG
>LVAZ01000344.1 GCA_001603055.1 Victivallales bacterium Lenti_02 | reverse complement strand
GGAAACGGTCTTCGCAGAGGGCGCGGACGGTCTTGCCGGTGCTGCGGCTGGCGGCGACGATGGTGGTGACCGCGTCGGGCGCGAACTCGATGGCCAGGGCGTGGGTTTCCTGGAAGCGGCGGCAGAAGGCGGCGACTTCGTCGCGCAGCAGTTCGTCCTGTTCGTGCTCCTTCTCTGCCAGAATCCGCTGGAGGGCGGCGGCGGGGTCCTGAACCGTGGCGGCGTCGATGACCAGCTCGCGGACCCGGGTCGAGGGGAGTTCGAACTTGAAATTGCGGAGGAGCCGTTCCATGACCGTCATCAGGCCGCGCGCGCCGGTCTTCTCCTGGTTGGCCTGGACGGCGATCTCGTGGACGGCGTCGGGCTTGATGACGAGCTGGATGCCGTAGCCGGCGAAGTCGCCGACGTACTGGCGGAGAACGCTGTCCTCGGCATCGAGGAGGATGGCTTCGAGGTTCTCGACGCTCAGTTCCTTGAGCCCGACCCGGACGGGGAGGCGGCCGACGAATTCGGGCTCGAAGCCGTAGTCCACCAGATCGCGGGTCTCGACTTTGTCGAAATAGTAGGCCTCGTCGTCCGGCGTGTTTTTCGCGTGGCCGAAGCCGATCTGCTGCTCGCCAAGGCGGCGCTTGATCTGCTCGGGCAGCTTGTCGAAGGCGCCGCTGACGATGAAGAGCATGTGGCCGGTGCGGATGGTCCGTTTGGGGGCTTCGCCGCCGGCCTGCATGGAGAAGACGGCCTGCATCTGGCCGATCATGTCGGTCTGGCTGACCAGCTTGACCTCGGTGTCCTCCATCAGTTTGAGGAGGTTCACCTGGACGCCGCGGCCGGAGACGTCGCGGACGCCCTCGCCGGCGCGGCTGGCGAGCTTGTCCACCTCGTCCACGTAGACGATGCCGTACTGGGCCAGGTCGGCATCCCCGTCGGCGACGCGCACCAGATCGCGGACGATGTCCTCGACATCGTAGCCGACGTAGCCGGTTTCGGAGAACTTGGTGGCGTCGGCCTTGACGAAGGGGACGCCGATGAGCTTGGCGGCGCAGCGCATGAGGTAGGTTTTGCCGACCCCGGTGGGACCGAGGAGGAGGACGTTGTGCTTGGCGTATTCGGCCTCGGCGAGGGAGGGGGTTTCGAGGCACTGGCGGACGCGGTTGTAGTGGTCGCAGATGGCGACGGAGAGGACTTTCTTGGCCTCGTCCTGGCTGATGACGAAGCGGTCGAGGTAGTCGCGGATTTCGCGGGGGCGGAGGCTGAACTCGCGGATGCGGCGCAGGGCCTCGTTCTCCTTCGCCTCTTCGTCCTCGGCCGGTTTGGGCTGGGGGGCCTGGGCGCCGGGGCTGGGGATGAAGCTGAAATTGGCGCTGGCGAGCATTTCGCGGAGTTGTTCGGCAAGGTCCTTGGGCCGGTCTTTCGGCTGGTCGTTCTGGTCGGACATGGGATTCTCCCGATGGCGTCAGCCCTTGGCGCGCCGGTAGAGGGTGAAGAAGCGGTCCTCGTAGTCCCCGAAGAGACCATAGGAGCGGAGTTTGTCGCCGAGGCGGCGGAGCAGGTCGAGGTTGCCTTCGGCGGCGCGGAAATCGGACTCGATTTCGGCGCGGACGGCGTTCGGGACGCCGGAGGAGAGATCGAGCAGGCCGCGCCCGGCCATCTGGCGGGCATTGTGCGGGATGGAGCGTTTCACCAGGGCGCTGATGAACTGGAGGAGGGAGACTTCCCAGTGGTCGTCCACGCCGATGACCACGCCGGCCACGTCGGTGGTGAGGCGCTTGGCGTCGGCGGCGACTTGGTCGGCGATGTCGCCAATGTTGCCCTGCACGGTTTCCTGGCTGTGGTCCTCCTTGCGGAAGCGCAGGCCGTACTCGATGATGCGCAGGTTCTCCTGGCTGGAGAGGAAGGTTTCGAGGTACTTGCGGGCCTCGTCGCCGAAGTTTTCCAGCGCCTGGCTCATGAGCAGGTGCGGGGTGATGACGCGGGGGCGTTCGGCCATCACCCGGCCCTGGCGGATGCGCACCGAGCCCACCTCGTCGAGCAGTTCGCTCAGCAGGTAGTAGCGGACGACGGTCTCGCCGAAGGTTTCAAGCAGCCGGGGGGGCTCGTAGACGACCCGGGTCGTCTTCGCCGCGTACCAGAGATCGTCGGGATGGGCCATGACTTGTCCGCCTGCGGATGGGTAACGAGAACGTGCGTCTGCGAGCTAGGCAGGCAATATAGCCCCCGGTGCGGCCTGTGCTTGTCTTGGCGGGCAAATGAGGCGGGCAGGCGCTACCAGCCGCCGCCTTCCCAGTTGAGTTCGGGGGGGCGGAGCAGCTCTTCGGTCCGGCCTTTGCAGATGGGTTCGCGGTTGGCCTTGAGCTGTTCGAGGCGCTGGCGGAAGGTGTCGAGTTCCTTCTCCATGGTTTCGAGGCGTTTTTCCATGATCTTGACGCGGGCCTGGAAGGCTTGCTCGACGGCCTCGGCGAGTTCGGCGCGGAGTTTGTCGCGCTCGGCCTCGTCCTGAGTGTCGTGGTAGCGCCAGCTCAATTCGCGGGCGCGCAGTTCCTCGGGGAGGGTGGGGGCGCGTTCCTTCGGGTGGCGTTCCCGCCATTGCTGGACCAAGTTGCGCAATTCCTCCTCGAAGGCCTTGGGATTGGCCCGGCGCAGGTTCATGAGTTCCTCGAAGCGGGCCGGGCGTTCCCGGCGGAGGTGGTCGATGGCCTGGCGGACCATATTGTCCTTCGCTTCGCCACCTTCCTTCCTTTCGGGAAGGGGCCCGGGGGCGGCGGGGGGATGAGGCGGTCCGGGCG
>LVAZ01000343.1 GCA_001603055.1 Victivallales bacterium Lenti_02 | reverse complement strand
CCGGCTACCGGGCGGACTCGCAGACCGACTGGGCGCTCGAATACCTGGAAACCCGCACCGGCGAACGCCCCTTCTTCCTCTTCCTCTCCTACATCGAGCCCCATCATCAGAACGACCACAACCGCTACGAGGGGCCCCACGGCTCGCAGGAGCGCTTCGCCGACTTCGTCCCGCCCGGCGATCTGGCCGACCAGGGCGGGGACTGGCGGGAAAACTATCCCGACTACCTCGGCTGCTGCCAGAGTCTCGACGCCAATCTGGGCCGCATCCGCGCCAAGCTCGAGGAACTGGGGCTGGCCGACAACACCCTCGTCATCTACACCAGCGACCACGGTTCCCATTTCCGCACCCGCAACAAGGAGTACAAGCGCTCCTGCCACGAGGGCTGCATCCGCATCCCCCTGGTGATCCACGGCCCCGGCTTCCGGGGCGGCAAGGTGGTCGAGCGCATCGCCAGCCTCATCGACCTGCCCCGCACCGTGCTCGCGGCGGGCGGAGCCGGCGCGCCGCCGGACTGGCGGGGACGGGCCCTGCAGGAAGCCCTGGCCGACGCGCCCGACTGGCCCGGGGAAGCCTTCCTCCAAATCAGCGAGTCCCAGGTCGGGCGGGCCATCCGCACCGACCGCTGGAAATACTCGGTCACGGCCCCGCAGGGGCGCGGCTGGAAGGATGCCGCCTCGCCAAGCTACGTCGAGGATTTCCTCTACGATCTGGCCAGCGACCCCTGCGAGGCCAGCAACCTGGTCGCCGATCCCGCCTTCGCCGCCGTGCGCGCCGGTCTGCGCGAACGGCTGATCGCCCGTCTGGTCGGAGCGGGCGAAGCCATCCCGGAAATCCTCCCTGCCCAAGCCTAGGCGGCGCACCATGTCCATCGGCATCGTCAGATTCAACACCGCCCGCAGCTTTCTGATCGTCCCCCTCCTGGCCCTCGTGGCCTGGGGACTGACCATGATCTACTCGACCACCTTCGCCCTGACCCGCGGCGAGACGGGATTCGTCGAGGACTTCTTCATGAAGCGCCAGTTGGTCTGGCTCGCCGTGGGCGGAATCATGGCCGGCATTCTCTGGCAGATGGACTACCGCAAATGGGAGCGGGGCAAGCTCATCCCCCTGATTCTGCTGGCCATTCCCTTGGCTTACCTGGCTCTGGCCAGCATGTTGTGGAACATCCCCGCCGCGCGCGACTTCGTCCTCCGGCTGCCGATGATCCCCTTCCGCTACGGGCGCCCGCTCAACGGTGCCTTCCGCTGGCTGCGCATCGGCTCGGTGTCCATCCAGCCTTCGGAATTCGTCAAACCCATGCTCATCTTCTATCTGGCCAGCCAGTACCGCCGGCCGCTGCGCACCGAGAGCCTGAAGCGCGGGGTGCTGGCACCCGTGTTCGTCTGCGGTTCCTTCCTGGCTCTCACCTTTGCCGGGCGAGACCTGAGCACCACGGTCATCATCGCCGCCATCGTTGGCGCTATGCTGTTCATCGCGGGCATGCGCCTGCGCTACCTCTTCGGACTGTTCCTGCTGGGATGTGTCTGCGTCGTCCTGGTGCTGGCGTCGAGCCCCATCCGCCGCAAGCGGGTGGACGACTACCTCTCCCAGCGCGACCAGGGAGGCCGGGGCGGCAATGAACAGGTGCTCCAGGCGCAGATGGCGATGGGCTCCGGCGGCAAAGCCGGGCTGGGCTTCACCCAGAGCCGCTTCAAACGGCTCGGACTGCCGGAGGCGCACACCGACTTCATCGTGGCCATCGTGGGCGAGGAGGCGGGATTCGTCGGGGTCACGGCGGTGCTGCTGGCCTATGTCCTCATGTCCTGGGGCATTTTCTGGATCGCCTCCCAGGCCGCCGACCCCTTCGGCCATCTGATCTGCATCGGGGTCGGCCTGCTCGTTTCGCTGCAATCGTTTATCAACGTCAGTGTGGTGAGCGGATTCTGCCCGACCACGGGCGTCACCGCCCCCTTCCTGAGCTATGGGGGTTCGAGCATGATCTCCTGCCTGCTTTGCGTGGGCATGGTGATGAGCGTGTCCCGGATCGCCCAGCGGGAAGCGTACGCCGGGGGCGACAGCCCACCAGCCGACAGCGGTCTGGACCGAAGGTTGAATCTCCAGCGGGAGGAAATCCAGGAATGACCGGGAAGGACCGTATCCATGTCGTCATCGCCAGCGGGGGCACGGGGGGGCACTTCTATCCCTCCCTGGCCATCGCCGAGGCGGTCCGCGATGCCGGGGACCAAATCACCATGCTCCTGGCCGGCAAGCATGTGGAGGACCAGCTCAACCTGGCGGCGGACCGCCAGTTGCGCGCGCTGCCGGTGCCGGCCTGCCGCCTGCCCGGCAAGAATCCGCTCGCCGCGCTGGTCTTCCTCTGGCGCTTCAGCAAGGCCAGGCGGCTCGCCCGGAAATGGGCCGGCAAGGAAAAGCCCGACGTCATCCTCGGCATGGGCAGCTTCGCCTCGGCCCCCACCTGCATGGGCGGAGTCGCCGCCGGAGTGCCCCTGGTGCTCCACGAAGGCAATGCCTGGATGGGGCGGGCGAACCGCTGGCTGTCCCGCTACGCCCGCGCCGCCGCCACCTCGCTTCCCCTGGTCCCCGAATGCCCCTGCCGCTGTCCGCAAATCCAGACCGGCATGCCCCTCCGCAAGGCCATCATCGAGGCCGCCGCCCATCCCCAAGTCCCCCCGGAGTTCTGGACGGAATCGGGCCTGGTCCCCGGCAACCCCACCGTGCTGGTCTTCGGCGGCAGCCTGGGGGCCGAGGCAATCAACACCCTCCTCCCCCAGAGCCTGCCCAGCATCGGGAACGACGCGAAACGCCTGCAGTTCATCCATCTCACCGGCTCCCCCCACAACGACAGCATCGCGGATGCCTACCGCCAGGCCGGAGCCCGCGCCTGGGTGAAACGGCACGACCCCAACATCGAACGGGCCTACCTGGCCGCCGACATCGTCATCTGCCGGGCCGGAGCCTCGAGCATCTGCGAACTGGCCCTCTTCGGCAAACCCGCCATCCTCATCCCCCTCCCCACGGCGGCCGAAGACCACCAGACCGCCAACGCCCGCTCACTCGCCGCCTGCGGCGCCGCCTGGATGCTGCCCCAGGACGAGGCCAAACCCGAAATGCTCGCCGACCTGCTCGGCGATTTCCTCCGCTCCCCCGGCACCTGGCGCGAAATCGGCCAGCGCATCCACGAGTTCGCCCGCCCCGACGCCACCGAACGGGTCGTCCAGGTCCTCCGCGCCCACGCCCGCACCCCCGGAAACCGACAATAGGAGATGCCGCATGGGCAATATCCTCGTGGTGTACTACAGCCAGACCGGAAACACCCGGCGCATGGCCGAACTCGTCGCCGAAGGCGCCAGCCAGCCCGGCCATGACGTCCGCCTCCGCGACATCGCCGAAGCCACCGGCGAGGACGCCCTCTGGGCCGACGGCATGGCCGTCGGCTCCCCCACCTGGATGGGAGGCCCCGCCTGGCCCATGAAACGCTGGTGGGACGAAACCATCATCAAGGCCTGGGGAAAACTCGACGGCAAGATCGGCTGCGCCTTCTCCTCCCAGGGCGGACTCTCCGGCGGCGCCGAACTCACCTGCCTCAACCTCATCCTCCTCATGATGAACTACGGCCTGCTCACCTTCGGCGTCCCCGACTACGCGGGCAAACGCACCACCCTCCACTACGGCCCCACCAGCGTCCGTCTCCCGGAAACCGAGGACGACCAGGCCGCCTGCCGGCTCCTCGGCCAGCGTCTCGCCCAGTGGGTCGCCGTCATGGCCGACGGCGACGCCACCCGACACCCACGCTTCGCCAAAAAAACATGACCGCAAGCCGAAACGGGATGGAAGAGACACCAAAACAGTGTTATTATGTCGTTTGTTCCGGGAACTTCCTTTCCCCCGCCGCGTCTATCCGGCTTGTTGTTGCCGCTCCCGTCCGGAACGGCACCTGAATTTCCCCCTAGTCTTTTCATCAGCAGGAGATTGCCCCATGTCCACGCGCGACAACCTTCAGGAAGCCTTCGCCGGCGAAAGCCAGGCCAACCGCAAGTACCTCGCCTTTGCCGAGAAGGCCGACAAGGACGGCTTCGCCCAGGTCGCGAAGCTCTTCCGCGCCGCCGCCGCCGCCGAAACCGTCCACGCCCATGCCCACCTCCGCGTCCTCGACGGAGTCGGTGCCACCACCAAGAATCTGGAAGAGGCCATCGCGGGCGAAG
Source organism: Victivallales bacterium Lenti_02 (assembly GCA_001603055.1). Classification (GTDB taxonomy): domain Bacteria; phylum Verrucomicrobiota; class Lentisphaeria; order Oligosphaerales; family Lenti-02; genus Lenti-02. Next base: position 316 of record LVAZ01000343.1, on the reverse strand, counting down.
GCTTCGAGTTCCAGAGCATGTACCCGAAATTCGTGGCCGAGGCCGAGGCCGAAGGCGACAAGAAGGCCCTGAAATCCTTCCAGAACGCGCTGGTCGTGGAGGGAGTCCACCACGGCCTCTACTCCGAGGCCCTGGCCTCCGTCAAGGGCGGCAAGGACCTCCCCGCCGTCAAGATTCACGTCTGCAAAGTCTGCGGCAACACGGTCTACGGCGACGCCCCCGACACCTGTAGCGTCTGCAACGCCGGCAAGGTCGCCTTCTTCGAAGTAGCCTAGCCCCTTTCCCTGCCCTCCCCCCGCCGCGCCCGGCCCCGCCG
>LVAZ01000003.1 GCA_001603055.1 Victivallales bacterium Lenti_02 | reverse complement strand
GGGCGGGGAGGATGGTCGCGCCCGCCAGTTCGCGGGGGGGGACGCGTTGGCCGAGGCAGACGAAGCGGGTCCGCGGGCGGGCTTCGGCGACTTGGCGGATGGTGGCGAACATGGTTTCGGGGTCTTTGTAGACGTTGCGCTGGGAGGAGGAGGCGAAGAGGACGAGGGGGCCTTCGGCGGGGAGGGCGAGGCGGGCGCGGGCGGCCTGGCGGTCGCCGGGGACGAAGACGCTCAGGTCGATGCCGTTGGGGATCAGGCGGTAGTCGGCGGCGGGGAGGATCGTGTTTTTCGCCGCGGCGAGGAGCCACTGGGCGGGGGCGGTGACGTGGAGCCGGGAGCGGGCGAAGAGGTCCGCCTTGAGGGCGCGGTTGGCGGCGGTGGCGTCGCGCCGGACTCCCGGATAGCGTTCGAGGTCGGGGCAGTGGCCGCAGCCCGCCGCCCAGCGGGGGCAGTCGCAGGGATAGGCGCAGTGGCCGGTGAGGAGCCAGGCGTCGCGGAGGTTGAGAATCACCGGCACCCGCGCGCTGAGCGCGGGCAGGGTCCGCAGGTCGAAGTACCAGCCGTGCAGGTTGTGGCAGTGGACGAGGTCCGGGGTCCGGGGGGGTAGATCGAGGAGGCGGGCGGTGCCGGGGAAGTCGAATTCCTCGCGGCCCGCGCGCCAGTCCCGCCAGCGGCGGGCGTCCGCCCAGCGGTCGCAGGCGCGGGCCAGACGGCGGGCGCCGGGCAGGCGTGTCTCCCGGCGGCGGGCCCAGTCGGCCAGGGCGGAGAAGACCGCCCCGCGCGCGCCGGGGGGTTGCACGCGGGGCAGTTCGAGGACATCGGGGTCGTCGCCGTATTTGCGGCCGACGGCGAGCCAGGAGGAGTGGCCGCGGCGCCGGTAGGCCAGGAACAGATTCCGGGCGGAGCCTTCCGCCCCGCCCCCCCGGTCGGCCGTGCTGACCTGGAGAATGTTCATGGCGTACCGGCCGGTTCCTGCTAGGGCAGCTCGATCAGTTTGCCGCCCTGGGCCATGGATTCGTTGATGGCCAGGGTCAGTTCGAGCGACTTGAAGGCGTCGGCGTAGGGGGAGAGGACCAGGGAGGGGTCCTTGTCCTGGACGGCGTCGATGAAGGTGTCGTCGGATTCCTGGCCGTAGTCGTTGCCGGGCTTGCCCTCGACGGTGACGTTGGCCTGGCGGATTTTGAAGGTTCCGCCGAGGCCGTAGTTCATGACGCCCTCGCGGGTGTAGAAGTCGAAGCTGCTGTGGCCGAAGGGGCCGGGGGAGAAGCAGCCGCTCATGAGGGTGGCGACCACGCCGCTCTTGAAGTGCATGGTGACGGCGGAGGCGTCGTCGGTGTTGTAGTTCTCGATGTCGCGGATGGTGCCTCTGCGGGCCATGCCGTGGACGGCGTCGACCTCGCCGAGGAGGTAGCGGAGGATGTCGTAGTTGTGGATGGACTGCTCGACGACCTGGCCGCCGGAGTGCTCGTGGCGGCGCCACCACCAGACCATGGGGAGACCGCCGAGGCGGGTGCAGACGGCCATGCCGATTTCCTGCCCGTCCAGCCAGGCTTTCACGCGGGGGAGGGTGTCCACGTAGCGGCACTGGAAGCCGACGGCGCTGACCAGGCCCTTGTCGGCGATGGCGTCGCGCACGTCCTTGGCGTAGGCCAGGTCGAGGCTCATGGGCTTCTGGACGAAGAGGTTGATGCCGCGCTCGATGGCCATCATTTCCATGCCGTCGTGGGCGCTGGGCTCGACGCAGACGTAGACCGCGTCGAGCTGCTCGCGCTCGAACATCTCCTTGTAGGAGGTGTAGGGTTTGGCCTTGAAGCGATCGGCGGCCTTGTTGGCCCGCTCCTCGATGCGGTCGCAGGTGGCCACCACCCGGGCGTTCTCGATCTTCTCCATGTGGCCGAAATGGAACTGCGCGATGCCGCCGCAACCGATGAATCCGACTTTCACCTTGTCCATGTCTGCATTCCTCTGCCCGATACCTGGCATTTGTTTGATGGTGACGTTCAGGGGGAAACGTTTGGTACCACTCCGCGAACTGTACCGGGCCATCGCGGAATGGCAACCCCCTCGCGTCGGGAAGTGTTTCCCGTGTTTGGCGGGGGTGCGGCGCATGCCGGGCGGCCTGCGGCGCGAATTGCGGAAGCTGGGCTAGGATTCCCGGCCGGGCCAGGTCCAGTGGCGGAGGTCGCGGCTCCAGGCCAGGCCGAGGGTGCAGGCGCTGATGTGCTCGTGGGCACCGGGCCGTTCGGCGCTGCCGTGGTAGAACAGCAGGTACGCGCCCAGGCCGGGTTCGGCGCGGGCGTCGAGCACGGTGCCGGCCGTGAGGCGGCGGCGCGCCCAGGGCCACGCCGGATAGCCCAGCAGGATGCGTTCGGGAACCAGTTCGCGGAACTGGCGGAGGTCGGGCGAGGCCAGCAGGCCCATGCCGTCGGCCCCCGGCGAATGCATCAGCAGATACTCGCCGTCCTGAACCAGGGCGCTGACGTTCTCGCCGCAGTCGGTGCGGCCCGCATACTCCCAATGGCGCAGGTCGCGGGAGCGGGAGATGCTCACCCCGTTCTGCTTGTAGAAACACCACCAGAGGCCGGGGTCGTCCTTGTCGCGGAGCAGGTAGGGATCGATCATCCGGCCCATCTCCGCCTCGCTCACCTCATCCCCCTTGACCCGGAGCAGTTCCGGCTCGCTCCAGGTATCCAGATTCCGGCTGCGCATGGTGTGGAGGCGGCAGGTGCCGTCGCCGATATAGCCGCCGGGCGGGGTGGGATAGGTTTGCAGGCACATCACCCACTCGTCGCCGTCCCGCACCACGTTGCCGGGGCTCGACCAGTTGCGGGGGTCGCCGGGGATCGTGAGGGCGCGCGGCGCGGTCCACGCCACCAGGTCGCGGGTGCGGATTTCGGCCAGATGGCTGCGCATGCCGCCGCCGGGCTGGGCGTGGTTCTCGGTGAACCAGACCCGGATTTCCCCGTCCGCCAGAAGGACCGCCGGATCGCGGTAGCTCACCGTCGGCGTGCCGACCAGGAACCGGGGATCGCGCAGGCGGGACAGGTCGAACACGGCAGGCTCCCCGTTAGCGGACGAGGGCCGGCTCGCGGCCCAGCAGATAGACCGGGTCGGCGGTCAAGGTCGCCTCCGTCGCGGAGGGCAGCATGTTGCCCATCAGATCGTGGACCGTCTTGGTGCCCTGGATGCGGACCGGGACGGGCTCGCCCGCGCTCCAGGCGACGAGGACTTTCCAGTCGCCCGGCAGATCGAGGCGCAGGCCGTGGGCCTCGCCCTCCTGCCACGCCCGGGGCCGGGTGCCGCCGGCGGTGAGCCGGGCGAAAACGGCGGCGGCGACGGCGGCGGGCTTGGGCGCCCAGTTGTAGTCCTGATGCCAGACCACGCCGAAGTTGTTCTCGTTGTAGTCCCGCTGATGGCCGTCGTTCTTGAAGTCGTACCAGTAGACGCGGTCCACCTTGCCCGTGCCCCAGAGCTGGGCCAGGGAGCGGACGAACATCCGGGCCTGGGTGGTTTCATCCACCCCGCGCGGGCCGACGTGGGTGGGCCAGCCGATTTCGGTGATCCAGACCCGTTCGGTTGTTCCGCAGTCCTTGGCCAACTGGGCGACGTGCTGGATTTCGCCCGCCAGGTCGGTGGCCTCGGGGGTGGCGGGATAGCGGTAGGAATGGACGGAGAAGGCGTCCATGGCCTCGGGCGCGCCGCGCATCATGCCCTCGATCTGGGCCAGATGGTGCTTGCTGTGCTCGCCGCCGATGCCCACCACGGTGGCCTGGGGATTGCCCCGGCGGACGGCGGGGTAGGTGGCCCGGAGAAGCTGCGCGTACATCTCCGGCGTGTGCTCGCCGGGCCGGTCGCGCATGCCGCAGCCGCCGCTCCATTCGTTCCACACCTCCCAGTCCGTCACCCGGTCGGCCAGCTCGCGGGCCATGAACTCGGCGTAGCGGGCGAAGCCGGCCACCGCCTCGGGGGAGTTGGGGAAGCCGTGATTGTCGTAGAAGCGGTTGGCGTAGTCGAGAATCACCAGGGGGGCGATGCCGTGGGCGCGCGCTTCGGCCAGATAGGCGGAAGGCCCTGCCGGAATGGCCAACTGGCCCTTCTCCAGCTCCACTCCGCCCCAGGACAGCTCGTCGCGCAGGTGGCCGAATCCGTAGCGGGCCAAGAGCCCGATCCCCTCGCTCGGCCAGGCCGTGGTCCGGGTGAAATGGGTGCAGAAGCCGACGAAGTCGTTGCGCGCCCCGGCGGCGGGCGGCGGCAAGACGGCGGCGCGGAAGGTGCGGCGGTCGAGGGTCAGGCCGGCGGCGTCGGCCAGAGTCAGGGTGCAGAGGTAGAAACCGTCTCTGGCGAATTCGGCCGGGGCCTCGCAGCCGCTGGCCGGGCCGTCGCCCTCGCCAAGGGTCCGGCCGAAATAGTCCTGCCATTGCCAGCGGATGCGGGCGCCCTCGCCCGTGGCGCGGAGCGCGATCCGGGCACCGGGTTCGTAGAGGTTCCCAAGCCGTTTCCGGTCCACTTCGATCTTCAGCTCGCCCTGACGCTCGACCTCGCGCACCAGCTCGACCTGGCCGAACCAGAGGGTGGCGGGACCGGCGAAGCCCTGGCGGGGTCGGTCGCCGACGATGGCCAGCAGCTTGCAGGGGTAGTCCAGCTTCCGGTTCCCGTCGCCGCCCCAGGCCCCGCTCTGCGAGGCGAGTTTCACGGCCACATAGGACCAGCGACCGTCGGCGCTCGCCGCCGGGTTCCGGGGAAAATCGAGCTGATGGATTTCGCCGCTGGCGTCGCTGATGCGGAGACGGAGCGTGACCGGCCCTCCCTCGCTGCGGAACCAGAGTCCGATGCCGTGGCCGGACTCGGGGATGGCCATAACCCGCGCCCCCGCGCTGATGTATTCCAGCTTCTTGTCGCCGCTGAATTCGGCATCGACCCGGAGCGAGGGATTGCCGCCGTGGGGCATGGCCGGGTCCAGTTCGAGGCGAGTCTGCGGATTCTGGCTGCCGTTGGCGGCCTGCCAGGTGCCGACGCCCGCCGCGAAGTCATCGAGCACCCGCACGGTCGCGAACTGTTCCGAGCAGTCGAACACCGCCTCGGGGCAGGCGATCGGCTCCCAGGCGGCGGCCAGCAGGGGGAGGACGGCGGCAAGGACCAGGATGCGGGGCATGGCGGGGACTCCGTGGTGGCGGCTAGCGGCCGCCGCGCTGGCGCAGGCGTTCGCGGGCGATTTCGAGAACCCGGCGCTCCTCGCTGGTGAGGCTCTGGATGCCGTGGGTGCCGATCTTGTCGAGAATGCGGTCGGTTTCGGCTTCGAGATCGCGGGGCAGACCGGTGACATAGGGGTCGTCGGGCTCGGGGGGCTCGGGAGTCACCACCCGCAGATTCCGCCGGGTCCAGGCGCTCCGCTGCCTGGCCCAGGTGCTCCGGAACCACTGGTAGGGACTCGGAAACCCGAGGTGCTTCATGTAGAAGAAGGCCCCCAGCAAGCCGCCCAGATGGGCCAGATGGGCGATGCCGCTCTTGCTCCCTTGCCAAGCCTGCAAGACCTCGATGATCGCGTAGACCAGAACCATGGTCCGCAATTTCATCGGAATTGGCGGGAAGAGCAGGAGAATCTGCATGTTCGGGAAGCTCATGGCCGCTGCCATCATGACCCCGAACACCCCGCCGCTGGCCCCGATCAGCAGAAAGTGCTTGTGGCTCCAGTTGGCCCAGAGCCACAGCCCGGCGCCGACCAGGCCGCTCAGGAGATACAGCCGCAGAAAGCGCTGCGGCCCCAGCCGCTGCTCCACCGGCGTGCCGAAGAAGTAGAGGCCCCACATGTTGAAGAACAGGTGGCCGAGCCCCCCGTGCGCGAACATGTAGGTCGCCAGCCGCCAGACCTCGAACCGGGCAAGTGTCCCGGAACTCAGGCCCAGCAGCTCGATGGCTTTCCCGCCCCCCAGATAGGAGAACAAAAACACGGCCACATTCAGAATAATCAACCGCTTGATGACCGACGCGCGGGGGCGGAACAGGCGGCGCGAAGGGTCGCGCATGTAGTGTCTATCGGAAAGCATTGGCTACCATGTGGTCCTAGAAAACACAAAAGGGTACTGTAGCGCCTTGGACCGTCTGCGTCACCCCCGGTTGCGGAATGCCCGTAATGCCTCAGTGAAAGTGGGAGCGCCGTCGCCCCCGGCATGGTTGGCATGGACGGCATGGACGGCATGGACGGCATGGATGCTTTCGCGCGACTGGCTGGTTCCGGTCGGGCTCACGCCCTCCCTCCCTCCCCATGTGCCGCCCTTGCAGGGTTTGGTTCTTTTTCCCCCGTGGCACAAGCGGGGTTTGGTTTCGAGCCCTCGCCGAGGGCGCTATATTGTAGCCCACGACGGCAGCCGTGGGGCTGGAGTTTGGCAGAAATCGGCTGAATGGCCACGAGGCTTTTGTGCCGGAGGCACTACACAAAC
>LVAZ01000342.1 GCA_001603055.1 Victivallales bacterium Lenti_02 | reverse complement strand
GGACAGCAGACCGGCGTCCCCGCCGTGGCGTTGGCAAAATTGGCGCTCGCCGCCGCGAACCGGTCGATGCGGGGGGTATGGGCATTCACATCCCCCGCGTAGCCCAGGGCCTGGGCCCGCCATTGGTCGCCGAACACAAACAGCAGATTGGGGTGCGCCATCAAGAAATCTCCGCGGGAGTTTCCACCGGATGCCCGGACCGGGCACGTTTTCAATCCTGGGCGAGCCGGGCCAGGGCGGCGGGCATGGGGTCGACGAAGGGGTCGTAGAGGTGGGGACGGCGCTGTCGCCAGTTGACCTGCCGGAAACAGCCGCCGTTCCACTTGCGGAAGGCGTCGGAACCGGGCACGTCGGCCAGAATGAAGTCGGCGCTGCCGTCGTTGTAGGCGAGGAACACGCCGCTGCGGTCGACGACGCAACTGGCGCGGGCGTTGTTGCGGGCGACGACCATGCAGAGCTGGTTGTCCATGGCGCGGACGCTCATGATCGCCCGCCAGCGCTCCTCGTCGAGCACGGGATTGCCCCGCTGCCAGACGCTGGCGCGGTGGTCGCCCATGATGGGGAGAACCAGGAAATCCGCCCCGTTCAGCCCGACCAGGCGCGAGGATTCGGCGGCGGAGCTGTCCATGCAGATATTGCCGCCGATCCGGCCGGCGGCGGTCTCGAACACCGGGAAGCCATCGCCGGGCACGACGCCCGAAAAGGCCTCGAAGGAAGCGAGGTGGACCTTGCGGTAGACCCCCGCCACGCTGCCGTCGGCATCGATGACCACGGCACTGTTGTAGACCTCGTCCCCGGCCTGCTCGTGCAGCCCGACCACAATGGTGGCGCCGTAGGAACGGGCGAGTTCGGAAAACCGTCCGGTCTCGGGTCCGGGAACGGCCAGGGCGTGCTCGACGGGATGGCCGGGGACATGCCAGTCCAGGCAGACTTCGGGCAGGGCGACCAGTTTCGCGCCCTGGTCGCAGGCCTGGCGGGTCATGCCGGCGTAGAACTCGACCCCCTCGGCGACAGTCGGGCGGGACTGCCGCGCCTTGGTCTCGCTGCCGGTGACCACGGCCACCCGGATCGGCGCGGCCCGAACAGCCCCGCCCAGGCAGGTGACTGTGGGCAGACTGGCGCGACTATGGCCGGCCGGGCTCCAGCGCAGGGTGTCGCGCACGGCCAGCGTGTCCGCCCCCTCGGGGGCGACCAGCACGCCCGAGTAGCGCACCCGGTCCTCGGCGACGGGCATGGCGAAGATGTAGTCCCACTCGAACCGGGTGCCGAAGCGGACATCGGCGAGATCGGGCTGGCCCCAGACCGTCATGGCGGCCAATTCGTCGCCCGGCACCGCAATCCCCTGATGCCTGGTCTCCCATTCGATCCGGTAGGCCTGGCCGGGGACGAATCCGGCAAAGAGGAACTGCCAGCCACCGCAGCAGCGGCGGGTGCCGTTGCCGGCGGCCGTGTACCAGCCATCCTGAACGGTGCAGACGGGGGCGACCCTGGCATGGGCGGCCCAGGGTTCGGCCTTGACAAACGCGACGGGCATGGGATTGCTCCTGACGGCGGAATTGCCGCCCACAATATGGAACCGCAAGGGACCAGGCGGCAAGTCGGCAGCGGGATTTTCACGCCGAGGCTTGCAACTGCCGGAGATGGGGTAACGGTGGGAAGACGACACATCCACGGAGGAACACCGCATGACCTTCCGCGCCCTGGCTCTGGGATTCCTGGCGGTCTTTCTGCTGGCCTTCCTGAGCTACTTCAACGACGACGTGGTCCGCTCGGGCAACATGATCTCCTCGCTGATGCCGGTGGCGGGCTTCGGGATGCTGGCGCTGTTCGGGCTGCTGATCCAGCCCATCCTGCGGTTCTTCGGCAAGAATGCCCCGCTTTCCGGCCAGGAGGTGGCGGTGATCTTCGCCCTCTTCCTGCTGGCGGCGGGGATTCCGGGCTGGGGCCTGGTGCAGTACCTGCCGCCGGCCATCATGTGCCCGCACCACGAGCTGCGCGTGCGCCCAAGCTGGGCCACCGAGGAAGTGGTGGCCATCGCCCCCCCGCACATGCTGGCGGACCTGCCCCCGGACGATTCCAGCGCCCTGGACGGCTACATCACCGGCCTGGCGGTGGGCGAACGGCACATCTCCCCGCGCCAGGTGCCCTGGGGAGTCTGGCTGCGGCCCCTGTCCTTCTGGATTCCGCTGCTGCTCTGCGCCGTCGTCGCCCTGCTCGGCCTGGCGGCGGTCTTCCACACCCAGTGGACCCATCATGAACAGCTCCCCTACCCCATCACCACCTTCGCCAAGGCCCTGCTGCCGGACGACCGGGGCAGCCCGGCCATCTGCCGCAGCCGCCTGTTCTGGTGGGGATTCGGCATCGTCTTCGCCATCGAGCTGAACAACTACCTGCTGCGCTACTGGGGCCAGGTCTTGATCCCCATCCGGCTGTCCTTCGACTTCAACGCCTTCCGGCCCATGTTTCCGGTGCTGGTGCGGGGGGCGGGGGACGCGCTGTTCCGCCCGAGCATCATGTTCGCGGTGGTGGCGCTGGCCTATTTTCTGCCGTCGCCCGTCTCCTTCAGCATGGCCACCTTCCCCTTCCTCTACGCGACCGCCTTCGGCCTGTGCGCGGGATACGGAATCCCCTTCCGCTGCGGGCGGATGCTGGGGCCGAGCATCGAGCAGAGCCTCTACGCGGGCGGCTACATGGCCATCACTCTGATGATGCTGTACACCGGCAGGCACTACTACTGGCATGTGCTGCGGCGCGGGCTCGGCTTCCGTTCGGAGGAGAAGATCGAGGACCATGCCGTATGGGGGATGCGAGTGTTTCTGGTCTGCACCGTGCTGTTCATCGGCCAACTGGTGATGGTGGGGCTGGACTGGCAACTGGCGATCGTCTACACGGCGCTGGCCTTCATGGTGCATGTGGTCATCAGCCGGATGATCGTCGAGACCGGGGCCTTCATGATCGGCACCTACGTCTACCCCGGCGTGATGATCTGGACCTTTCTGGGAACGGCGGCGCTCGGGCCGCGCCCGCTGCTCATCATGTTCCTGGTCTCGACCGTGCTGGTGAGCGGGCCGGGCTGGGCGCCCATGCCCTTCTTTGTCCAGGCCCTGAGCGTGGCGGACGCCGCGAAGGCGCGGGTGGGGCGAATCGCCAAGCTCGGCATCGCGGTGGTGGTCGTCGCGCTGCTGGTGTCGCTGGCCTGCACCATCTACTGGCAGTACAACCGGGGGGCGCCCACCGCCGGCTGGCCCCGCTCGACCTCCTGGTTCCCCTTCGAGAACATGGTCGAGATCAAGCAGACTCTGCGCGGGCAGGGGCGGCTGGCGGAGGCCGAGCAACTGCGCGGCTGGGCGCGGCTACGCCATGTCTCGCCCCTGCGCGGCCAGGCTATCGCCTTCTTCGTCACTCTCCTCCTGGCCCTCGGCGTGGGCATCGGACGGCTGCGCTTCCCGTGGTGGCCCTTCCACCCCATGGCCTTCGTCTTCCTCGGCGGCTGGCCGGGCTACTTCCACTATTTCTCCTTCTTTCTGGGCTGGCTCGTCAAGACCCTGGTAACCCGCTACGGGGGCGGCAGACTGTACCAGCAGCTCAAGCCGCTGATGATCGGCGTGCTGGCCGGGACCATGCTGGGCAAGCTGGTGCCCATGGTCGTCGGCACCATCATCTACTTCGTCGGCAACCAGTAGAGATGGCAGTTCCGCCGGTTCGGGCTACCTTTCCCGGATACGGCACCGCTGCCATTTCAGGAGCAGACCATGAAGCGAATTCCCGCGTTCGTCCTCGCGCTGACCCTGCCGGCTCTGGTGGGCTGGGTGGACTTCGGCACCACCATCGAGCGGGAGGAGCCGGCCTTCGGCAAGGAGTTCCAGGGCATCTCCCTGCGCATCCAGACCGAGAAGGTCGAATTCGAGCAGGACATGCCCGAGGAAGTCGTCGTCCATATCCGCAACGCCACCGACCGCACCCGGCTGACCATGCAGGAGCCCGGCGAGGGACGCCGCTTCGCCCTGTATCTGGTCGTGGCCGACGAGGATGGCAACAGCCTCTTCTCCCGGAACCTGCTCGACAAGCTGCCGGACAACATCTTCGCCAGGGAGCGCATCCCCCCGCAGGCCAGTTGCGAGCTGATCCGCGTGCCCTACAACCAGCTCGAAGTGGCGAAGGTCGAGAAATATCTCGACGGTCTGCCCCTGTTCGAGGAGGGCCAGCGCATGACCAATGCCGGCTGGATGCGCCCGCGCATCTACCACGTCAAAGCCGTCCTCATCTCCACCCTGCCCGACAAGCGGCCCGATTTCGTCGCCGCCTCCGAGGTCTGGCGCATCCTCCTCCGCCCCAAGAGCGCCGAGCGCATGGCGGAAGACGAGAAGGGGAAATTGATGAAGCAGTATCTGGCGAAAATGAACGAGGGGGCCTACGGGGGCATCGGGGTTTCCGCGCAGCTCGCCGCCCTCGGCGAGGACGCGGTCGAGCCGCTCATCGAGATGGCCGAACGGACCGGCGCGGGCGCCAAGGACGAGGCCGAGGCGGCGCGCATCCGGGAAAGCCGCATCTGGGCCATCGTCACCCTCTGCAACACCGGCTCGAAGCGGGCCGAGGACTACATTCTCCAGCGCCTCCACGACCCCATCGACTTCGGCGACCTCGCCTTTCTGGCCTGGCACAGCCAGGGGTTCCGCAGCCCCCGGGTAACGGCGGCGGGACGCCAGTTGGCCGAGGACATCGCCTGCGGCCGGGAACTGCCCTGGGAGAAACGGCGCGGAGCCGAGAGCCGCCGCCACGGCATGGGCTGCTTCGAATTCCTCTGCAAGCACTTCATCAGCATCAAGCAGAGCATCACCGACGCCACGGCGGCGGCGGCGATCAATTTCCCCAATCCGGAACTGACCGGCTACGCGCTCATGGCCTGGCAACCCCAGAGCGGCGAGCAGGCTCTGGGTGTGCTCCTGCCGCTGGTCCGCCGGGGCAACATCCACCCCAATCTGCGCAAACTGGCGGTGGCGACCCTCGCCAAGTTCCACGAGCAGCAGGGGTTCCCGAAATACGTGCGCGAGGCGACCGCCGAGGAACAGGACCAAGTCTGGCTCGACGCGGCCCTGTGGCTGAACCGGAACGGCAAGCTGAACGACGGGGACATGCTGACCTTCCTGCGCCAGTTCGTCCTCGTCGTGCGCAAGGAAAACACCGCCACCCAGCGCGATGTCATGCTCGCCCTGCGCCGTTTCGGCGCCACGGCCGACTATCCCGTGAAGACCGGGCAACTCGACCCGGTCGGGGACTGGGTGAAGACCTGGCGCTGGGCGCTCCGCGAGTCCAAACTCCCCGCCAAGGAGGCCACCGCCTTCCTCTGCCAGCAGATGCGCACCCGCGAGGAAATCCCCGACGTGGTCCGCCGCGCCCTGCTGCTCGAACTCAAGCAGGCTCTGGGCGAGGAATTTCCCCTCAAGGCCAAGACCGCCGAGGACATCGATCTGGACGAGGACTGGCCGACCTGCGGCCAGTGGCTGGTGGAAAAGGGCTATTTCGGGAAGGGGAAGTAAACGCCATGTGTACGCTGGCCGCCTATATCGGATCGGAACCGGCCGCGCCCCGGCTGCTGGATGTGCTGGCCCGCGAGGAAGGCTGGGCCGGAGCCTACTACACGGGGCTGGCGACGGTCCACGAGGGCAAGCTCCACCTGCGCAAAGTGGTGGGAGACCTGGCCACCCTGCTCCGGCAAACCGACGCGCGCGAGCTGCCCGGCAGCATCGGCATCGCCCACAGCCGGAGCAAGAGCGGCGGCGACCGCGAATGGGGACACCCCTTCGCCGATTCCCGCGACCGGCTGGCCTACGTGGCCAACGGCGCCCGCGGCGTCTTCACGGAAACCCGCGCCACCGAGCATGTGCAACGCCTCCGGGCCGGCGGGCGAACCTTCCGCTCGCTGGTGCCCGAGCCCGTCGGCAACTATCCCTGTCTGGCCGACGGTTCCTGCGTCCACTTCAGCGAAATCATGTGCCAGCTCGTCGCCGAGCATCTGCACGACGAGGGTTGCCAGCCGCTCGAAGCCATGAGCCGGGCCTTCCTCGAATTCCCGGCGGAAATCGTGGGACTGGCGCTCTCGGCCGACCATCCCGACCGGATTCTCGGCTTCCGCGGCAACATGCCCCTGATGGTAGGGAGAAACGGCGCGGAAACCATGCTGGCCTCGACGGCGATGGCCTTCCCCGATCCCGCCTGGCTCATGCCGGTTCCCCCGAACTGCGCCCTGACCGTCTCCCGCCAGGGCATCGACATCCGGCCGTTCGCCATCGTCCCCCGGCCGGTGGGCGACTGGCATCCGCTTTTGCCCAAGGCCCGCGAAATGATCCTGGCCGAACTCCAAGCCGGGCCGCGCGGCCTGGGCGCGCTGAACAAGATCGTGCTCCCCCTCTGGCCGGATTCCGTTCTGGCCCAGAAGGACTTTCTGGTGTACGAGACGATCCGCCGTCTCCGCGACGAAGACGTGGTCCGTATCGAGCGCAGCCAAGTCCCCGGTGTTCTGCCGGGCACGGAAGTCCCTTTCCTCGCCGCCGCCCTGGCCTAGGGTTCGGGCTGCGGCTCGGGCTTGGGCTCGGGCTGGGGAATGGCCTCGATGGTGGTCTGGAGAACCAACCCCTTGTTGGGAATGGCGCCATGCAGGTCCCAGAAGCCCAGGGCCCCATAGGCCAGGTTGCCCTTGGCAGTGGCGGGAACCTGGAAGCGGCGGGTGAAGGTCACACTTTCCCCCGGCGGCACGGAACCCACGTAGAACAGACGGCCGGTTAGCCAGTCATGGCGGGAGAAGCTCCGTCCCATGAGCGAGCTGGTGGCCGTCCCGCCGCCGTTGGCCACGGTGAGGAC